>JBARZW010000185.1:0-10443 GCA_049650305.1 Promineifilaceae bacterium (SeqCode) | reverse complement strand
CCATCCCCAGCTTCAACCAACACACCGGCACCGACCCTGATGCCAACGGACATGCTCGGGCCATCCACCACAGAGGGTGCGACGCCGACGGTCTTGCCCACAGAAACAGCCGTTCCCGAGATGCCGATTCGAGCCGGGCTACAAATGAAGGCTGATTAATTGTCATATAGATATCTCGAATATTGCTGATTACCTGTCTATCTCAACCAAAGTGGCGAAGAAGAACTTGGACGTTATCTTAGAACTTGACCCACGGCTGGTCATCAGCATGATCGTTCAAAGGAAACCGCCGGAAGCATGTGGCAAGGTCTTCTCCCTGGTCGAACCGCGCCATGCCAGCGCCTATCACTAAGATAATGACTTTGAGACCGACCCACTCGTCTACCTCGGCTTGCGTAAACATGACAAGGGACCCTTGTCGCTGGCCAAGGATTTGATGGTCTGGAACGTACGCCGGAAGAGATCGTCGTGCTCCGGGTCGTGTCCAATGAGGACTCCTGGCCCTCCGAGTCGGACACGGCCATACCTCCTTCAGAGCTAACCTGGATGCCGAAGACACCCATGGCTGATTGGCTGCAAGCCGGGCGTCTCTCTCGGCCGGGCGTTGACGAGTTTGACTTGAGTCGTGAACAAGAAACAAAAAAAGATGGGCTGGCGCTGGTGAATTCTTAACCGGGTCAGCCCATTCTTTTTTCCCAGTTGTGCTTATTGAAACTGATAGCCGCTCTGAGGATCTAACCATTACTACTTTTTCGGAAGAAGGCGCTATTAGCGGTGAACCACCGCGAATAGTTGTCGAACGATTCGGTTGATGATAAAGAATCTGTATCAGAGACGGAAGCCTGAAAGGGTATGTCATTCCGACCGAGCGGGAGGAATCCCTAACGCCTTCTCAAACCAGATAGTTGAAATCCTGGCAAGGAATCAGGGATTCTTGTACGTTAGTTGAGAAGCGGATATACCTGGGAAGTGAGTTATTCATAATAGGCAGGAGGGCGGTGAGGCGCTCGATCCAAGTGGAAGTTTAAGAAATCAATGGAGGACACGTGTATCAGCTGGTTTTCGCTATGCAATGCAAGTGTCAGCTCATTCTGTAATATTACGGGCGGGAATGGGATGGCCCACAAGATTTCAACAAGATGCGGATCTTTAGCAGATCCAAAAAAGGGAGGTTTAGATGAACCAGTCGACGGCTCCAGTGACTGACGAATTAGCCGACACCATTATCGCAATTGAATGCGCCGCGTTAGATCGCTGGGGCAAGGGCGATCCCTCAGGATTCCTTGAGATCTGCGCCCCTGATGTGGTGTATTTCGATCCAGGTCAAGAGATGCGGATCGACGGCCGTGATGCGTTGAGCCAATACTATGAAGCGCTTCGAGGCAAGGTGTCTATTAAGCGGTACGAACTGCTCAATCCGCTGGTGCAGCAGGTTGGAAACGGCGCGGTGCTAACCTTTAATTACGTGTCCTACGGTGGATCCGAGGACGCACACAGGTGGAACTGCACGGAAGTGTATCGTTACTCGGGTGAGAGCTGGGAGATCATCCAGACGCACTGGTCATTTACCCTGGCCGTTCGAGCATAAATCCACCGACAGGATCTCCATCACTTCGCCGCATGTCCGGTCATAATCGCCGGCATGGTCGGCCGCCATCGGTCTAACACGGTTACTCGCACCCGAGAGCCACCAGGGTAGAGAGCCTGGCTCCGGAATTGAAATAGGAATAATCAGGCGGCTGATCATTTGCTATAATTCATCTAGTTCAATTCTCCTGTGGGGACATATTATTATCCCACATATCGACATCGAGGCGGCGAGTCGTGACCAACGGCGACGGTTACACACTTATACGGACAAAACTGCATATTTCACAGATAAGGAGCGAATTTTCATTGCGCCCACGCCTGTTTGAACGTCTGAACGAAGGCCTGGACCTAACGGAAACAGACATTTCCCGACTAGAGAGCGAGTTGCTGGAGTAATCCCAATGACGTTTGCCGAAACAATGAACTTGCCAACCTCACGACCGGACCAGGCCCCGCCATACTTCCACGTGCTGGCCAAACCGACGGGCGCCATCTGCAACTTGGACTGCAAATATTGCTTCTTCCTGTCCAAGGAAGCGCTCTACCCCGGTAGTCCCTTCCGAATGACCGATGATGTCATGGAAGCCTACGTCAAGCAGATCATCGAGTCCCAGCAGGCGCCCCAGGTGACCCTCGCCTGGCAAGGCGGTGAGCCGACGCTCATGGGCCTGGATTTCTTCCGCCAGGTGATGGCGGTCGTCGAGAAATACGCCCGGCCGGGTATGACCATCAACCATACCATCCAGACCAACGGCACCAAGCTAAATGATGAATGGTGCGAGTTCTTCCGCCAACACAATTTCCTGGTTGGCCTATCCCTGGATGGGCCGAAAGAGATGCACGATGCCTACCGGGTGGACAAACGAGGAGAGGGTACCTTCGATCAGGTCTGGGCCGCTGCTCAACTACTCCAACGGCACGAGGTCGAGTTCAACATCCTCTGCACCGTGCACGCCGCCAACGGCGACCATCCCCTGGAGGTTTATCGTTTCTTCCGAGATGAACTCGGGACGGACTTCATCCAGTTCATCCCCATCATCGAGCGGGCTACGCCAGATCTCTTGCCCATAGCCAACATAGGCTGGGGGGACTACGACAAAGGATCAGACTCAGTAGGAGCGGACCCCCGTGTCCGCCCAGTTGGGCAGGAACTTACGATAGCCAAGAGCTCCAAGCGGCCGCTCTATACCACCCAGGGCAACCTAGTCACGGAGCGCTCTGTAAAGGCCGAACAATGGGGCAACTTCCTCATCGTCATCTTCGACGAATGGGTGCGTAATGACGTAGGAAAGGTTTTCGTCCAGCTCTTTGATTCATCTTTGGGATCCTGGGTCGGCCAGGGAGCCTCGCTCTGCATCCATCGCGAGACCTGCGGCGACGCCCTGGCCTTGGAGCACAACGGCGACCTCTATTCCTGTGACCACTTTGTAGAGCCCGACTATTTACTGGGCAATATCAAGACCGACCACATGATAGAACTGGTGGCCTCAGACCAGCAGCGCAAATTCGGCAACGACAAACGGGACACGCTGCCTCGCTACTGCGTGGAGTGCCCGGTGCGCTTCGCCTGCCATGGTGGCTGCCCGCGCAACCGCTTCATCAAGACACCTGATGGCGACGAGGGGCTCAACTATCTATGCGCCGGCTACAAGACCTTCTTCACCCACGTCGACCGGCCGATGAAAATAATGGCCCAGCTGCTGCGCAGCAGGCGTTACGCCGACGAGGTGATGGGCATCATGGTAGATGAGGAAAGGGGGGCGTCGATCGGGACGCCGGGCCAGCAGCCAGTAGAGAAAGTCGGCCGCAATGAACCTTGCCCCTGTGGCAGCGGTAAAAAATACAAGCATTGTCACGGGAGCAGAGCAACCGCTGTCTGAGCAGCTGTCGAACTTCTCGATAGCTATGGATTAGACTCAACGTTTATTGGAACAGTTCATTTAACACAACTGGTGGTAAATCATTATGGCGCCACGGAGAGGACTGGGACCGAAATCGGAACCGAAAAAGGGCCAGGCCCGAAGCCGGGACCAGGGTGAGGAGCTAGCAAAACGCGACGACGGTCGGTATTGCGAGTGAGACGCAGAACAAGACGCCGGCGACTCATCGTGGGCGCCGCAGCAGTATTGATGGTTGGAGGCGCCTATTCGTCCTACAAGCTCTCTCAGCAAGAGGTTCAGCAAGTCGAACAGTACACGGGCAAGTCGGCCGACGATCTAACCGAGGAAGAGATGGATGCGGCATTGGATGATCTTGGCATCCAGGATCAGGAATTGACCGCCGATGATGAAGCAGCTATCGAAGCTGATGCCGTCTATCCAAAAAGTAGTGATCGGTGGCCTTCATCTTTGATGATGGTTGCCGATAATCGAACAATCAGCGCCGGAATTTCAAGCAATCCTATCGGGTCATCGTGCTCCGGTGATTACCGGCCAAAGCGCAAGATGAAGGGAGCACGGTGCTGCCTGAGTAGTTTTAGTTACCACACGGGCACAGATCCTGAATAAAGCGATATGGCTCAATTATTGACCTTACTCCGCCTTAGCCTCTCTGTTTCTCTGTTGGACGTCGATAATGCCCTGTATATGACCTCGGTCATCGACCCGCTGCCGCCTAAGAAGCAGAAAAAGGCCATTCGCTGGGGGGCTGCTAATCGAGTTTCTAGCCCGCCTCGGAATGGTGATCATATTCGGTTTCATCGCCAGTGGAACGGAGGTGCTTTTTGAGATAGCCGGCATCGCCTTCACGGCCGAAACGCTCTCCTTGTTGGCCGCGGGCATCTTTCTCTTAATCCACAGCACCATGGAACTGCTCAGGTTCTTCGTTGCCGATGATGAGGATGAATCCTCGAAAGATCAGATCCAGGAGAAGAGCTTCGGGCGCGTGATACTCGAGATGTCGTTGGTCAATGCCCTGCTGTCGGTGGACACGGTCATCGCCATCACGGGCAGCACAATCAATGAAGGCGCGGAATTTGTCCTGGTGGTGTACCTGTTATTTTTCTCCGCGATTATCCGGCTCTTGTTTGTCCAAGAGATCGCCCGCTTCATTAAAAAGTATCCGGCCACAAACATCATCATCCTGGCTTTCTTGATCGCGATCAGCATTGAATTAATCACTCAGGGATTGGGGGCCGCTGTGCCAGAGCGGTTGCTTAACGGGCTAATGCTACTCGCTTTATTTGTGGCCATAATCTACCAGCTACGGTATACAAGCCCTGATGAAACCAATTCGCAGAATGGGTGAGTGGTTGGGCGCGAGCGAGCGTGATCGACTCATTTCAAGATCCCTGTAGGAGATATTAGCTTGAACGACAAAAACGATTCACCATCATTTTGGTCCCGGTCGTCCGTGCGCTGGGTAGCAACCGTGCTATTGGCGGTTGTTTTTATCCTGGCCCTGATAGTTTTACTGGCGGCCGGATTGGTCAGTCGCGATCTTCTTGACCCAGACCTGTATACAAACGCCTTGGAAGAAGAGAACATTTACAATCGAATTTACACCGAGCTATTGGCCGACCCGGCCCTGGTAGAGGCGACGGTCTTGATGCTGGGCAACTTGAATCTGGACCCGTCCCTGGCGAACCAGGCGCTCAGCTTCACTACTTCTACGCTGTATCTGGTCCTGCCGCCGGAGACCATCCAGAGCGGCGTGGAAGGAGCGATCAACCATGTCACCGCCTATTTTAGCGGCGATGCAGAGGAACTACGGCCGGAGATAACCCTGGTCGGCCTGGATCCGGAGGTGATCACCGACCGCATTCTTGATGGCGCCCTGGCTTTTATGGGGGAACTCATTGCCGGAGCCATTTCAGAACAGCAGGCCCCATTTACTGAGATGGATCAGGCAGCATTGACCCGGTACCTGACCGAGATCGATAGCGGAATAATCGGCGCCATTCCACCCGAAGTGGCCGCTGCCTCGTTGGAAGACATGTCGCCTGAGCAGCGAGATTCCGTTCGCGAAATATTGATGGAGTCGGTCGAGGATACGGCTTCGCCCGAAACTCTACTTCAAATTGATGCCGCCCTACGCGCTAATGATTTACACAGTGCCCTGGCCCTGGCGGCGCGTGAATTACTCCGAGAGCAAGTTGAAGTGGCCGCGGAAGAGTTTGCCAGCGTCTTGCGTGAAAGCGAGGCCTTGAACGCCGTGACCTCGACGGCCGGGGTGCTTCAGATGACGACGACGGAACTGATCGATCGTGCAAATAAAGTCCGCTCTACTATGATATTCCTGGATCAGGTGGCCATTCCGGTGGCGTTCGTGGTGATGATCCTGAGCCTGGCTGCCATCGTCTGGATCCACGCCGACAACCTGACCGAGATGCTGCGCACAACCGGGGTCGTGCTCATCGTCGCCAGCGGTTCGGTGGCTCTGGCCTGGCTGATCCTCGGATTCGTCTTGCGCGATTACCTGGCAAACAGGTTTCTCGCCAGTTCGGCCTTGCCATCTTCGCTGGAAAACATGATCGCCGATCTCGTATCGAATTTAACCGACACTGTGTGGCAGGGTGTCTGGCAAACCGCGACAATCCCGGTCGTCTTAGGGCTTGCCCTGCTGATCTTGTCCTTCCTGCCGCGCCTGCCAGAGATGGTTGAGCGATGGTTAAAACCTGTCTGGCAATACCGGAAGCCCGTAATTGTAGGTGTCGTTTTGGCGATTATTTTGGTTCCGTTTGGTCTGAGACTACTCTTTGATAGGGGTCCGCAGCAAGATCTTGTTTGCAACGGTCATGCCGATCTCTGCGACCGGCCGGTCAACGAAGTAGCCTATGCCACGACTCATAACGCGATGTCTATCGCCGACTACGGCTGGATCTGGCCTTCCCACGACGGTTCGATTACAAATCAGCTCAATGCTGGCGTGCGTGGTTTCCTGATCGATTCTCATTATTGGGACGACCCGGCCTGGATTGAATCGCAACTGGATGCCCTGCCGCCAGAACTGCAGACGGCCGTCCAGGATATCCTGAATGTGATAGAGTTGAGCCAAGAGGATGGCACCTATCTGTGCCATATGATGTGTGGGCTGGGGGGTACAGACCTGACGGAGACCCTGGATGAGATGCGCCAATTCCTGGACACTCACCCCAACGAGGTGATCATCATTGTCTTTGAAGATCTGGTTTCATCAGACGATACGGAGAAAGCCTTCGAGGAAAGTGGGCTGGATACACTGGTGTACACTTACCAGCCGGGCGATGCATGGCCTACCTTGCGGGAGATGATAGAGAGCAACCAACGGGTGCTGGTAATGGCCGAGGATCAAGGCCCGCCGCCCGAGTGGTATCTCCATGCTTGGGATTACACGGAAGAAACGCCCTACGCTTTTTCCGAGTTGGCTGATATTGACGACACCAGCTGCGAACCGAATAGGGGAGACACGGATAAGCCCTTCTTCCTACTCAACCACTGGATCACCCGCGCCTCACCCAGCCGGGTCGATGCGGCCGTCATCAACGATTACGATTACCTCCTGGAACGCGCCCAACGGTGCGCCGAGGAAAGGGGGCAGTTACCGAACTTGGTGGGGGTGAATTTCTATCTAAACGGCGAGGTCTTCGAGGTCGTTGATGAGCTCAACGGAGTACGACCGGAGACGGATCGGTAGCTTAGGTTGAAGCCGATGGTGGTTGTGGACGGCCACCTGCCCTTGCTCGACCAGGCAGGTGGCCTCGGTGATGATTATCGGCTGCTATGGTTCGATAACAAACCATACATCATTGACGCCTTGCCCCGTAGTGTCGCCGGGAGCTTCGTCATTCACCCAGAAATAGAGGGGCATGCCATTGTAAGTCACCTGGAACGTGCCGTCGTCACGTTCGGTAACGCCCAGTTCGCCGGTGACACCTGCACCCGGTACCGGCACTTCGCCTTCCCGCACCAGTAAAGGCGGCCAATTGGCGGCACATTGGTCGTAGCAATTACTCTTATTCTCTTCGTCGGGGGTGAAGAGATACAAGGTCATGCCATTGGCGCCAACCAGAAAGTCGCCCAGTTCGTCGGATCTGCCAAGACGGACTGAGTACGGCGGGACGACGAACCAGACATCATCTACTCCTTGACCAAAGGTGTCGCCAGGGGCCTGGTCGCTGATCCAGTAGTAAAGAGGCATACCTTGATAGGTCACCTGAATAGTTCCGTCATCTCGCAGCGTGGTGCCCAGTTCGCCCACGACGCCGGCGTTGCCCCGCGGTTCCACGCCCTCATCTACCATGAAAGGCGGCCAGATGATAGCGCATTGGTCGTAGCATACGGAAACCCCAGGCTCGTCTGGATTGAAGCGGTAAAGGGTCAAACCCTCCGGACCAACGAGAAATCGACCCAACTCCTCACTCTCGCCAAGAAACACATGAGTCTCTGGATAAGCGACGGCCCAGACATTATTTACGTTGTGACCGGTGGTGTCGCCGGGTGCTTCATCGTTGATCCAGTAATAAAGAGGCCAGTCGTTGTATGTTACCTGGAAGGTTCCGTCTTCTCGCTCCGTGGTGCCAAATTCACCTGGGATGCCGTCCTCCGCGGTCAATTCAAACCCTTCTTCCACAAGCAGAGGCGGCCAGGCGGCAGCGCAGCGGTCATAGCAGCTGCTTGTCCCAGGGATATCGGCGGCGAAGGTGTACAAGGTCATTCCGAACGAATCCGCTATATAGTGACCGAGCTCAGCGCTTTCGGCCAAGATGAAGGCGCCGACACCTGGTAGTACATCCCCAATGTGAAAGGGCGGGGTCACGACATTCCCCGCGGCATCCCTGGCTGGAACGTCATCACCGCCGGGGAATTCAAACTCACTCAGGGTGCCCGCATCGACATGGAGCATGGCATAGACAATCTCGGTGGCGCCAGTGGTGTCGATTTCTACAATCACATCATTATTTACGCCTCCGCCAACCGGGGTCTTGCCCAGGATCGGACCTGGACTACCCTCGGCTTGGGCGTGGATGACTATCCAACCAGGACCGGCTGACATGACCTCAGCTATGGTGACGGTAGCTCCGTCGCCCAATTCCTGGTCAACGACGGATACGCTGTTCTGAACGGTAAGCTTGAAGGGAGGTGTGACGACGTTGCCTAGATCATCCACGGCGGGTACGTCGTCGCCACCGGGAAAATCAAATTCGCCGGCTGTTCCCGCGTCCACGTGAAGCATCGCGTATAGCGTCTCTGTGACCATGTTGGGATCGATCTCGACAACCACGTCTTGGTTCTCCCCGGCGCTAACATGTGCCCGGCCTAGGATCGGACCGGGTTTTTCATCGGCCTGGGCATGGACGACGATCCAGCCATCCGTGTCGGATGTCACGCTGGCTACGGTGACGGTTCCATCGGAGGAAATAGCCTGATCTTGGACCCCCACCGAATTGCTGACGACCATCTCCTCTGAAGGCTCTTCCTCGTGCTCGTTCTCAGCGTCATCAGGCGCCGCCTCATCAGGCACCGCAACCGGGACAGGGGTGGCAGTCGACTCTGTCTGGCTACTACAGGCGGCGAGAAGTAAGGCGAACACGAGTATCATGGAAAGGAAAGCAAGGCGTCTCCGGTTGAACTTCATTTTTTTCTCCTTCTGTGCAGAGGGTTTAACTGCGCTCACGATAGACAATTTCAAGGCAGGTACTAATGATTACGTACAAAATGCTAGATTGGATGAGATTGCTGTTTCACAGCTTAGCAACTCTATAGTTTTGATTATTCTGGTGGGAAACGCGATCGGTCGATCGACGCCTTATCAACTGGAAGGTGTCACGGCGAAATAAGAAGGCGAGGGTTGGGGGCTGAGAAGAGCATACGGGCGTCAGAGATTATAGCCCAGAACCCGTTCACCAGTGGGAGCGGGACTTCCGCCGGCTGGCTCGATGGTAATGCCAAAAGAGCTGTAGTCCAGCAGCGATTCTGCCGACTCGATTTGTATACCACGATATCCGTTTTCGTCGACCGAAAAGACGGCGCCGCCGGTGCGTTCGCCATCCTGTATCAGCCAGAGTTGGTATTGTTGCTCAGGGCTAAGTTGAAGAAGGTTTTCGACGATCAGGGTCCCGTTTAAGCCATCGACACTGATATAGATTAAGCCAGACGCCTGTGGCGCAATATCTGATCCGGTCAGGGGGACCTCTTGCCAGCCTGGCGTATAATCTTCCGGCTGATTGGCTTGCTGCCAAAGTAGCAAGTTACTGGCAACCAAGGCGATAATGACGATCAAGGTAGCTGGCTGCCAGCGTGGGGCGGTCGACAGACCCTGAAGCGCTTCGCTGATGCGTTGCCAGAGGGAAGAGCGGGTTTCATCGGCCGCCGTGCTCTCAACCGGCGACACCACAACCCTCCTCAGAAGGCGATTTTTTAATGCCGGAGAGGGATCTGCCTCTGGCGCGGCCATTGGCAGAGCGTCGACAATCGATTCATAGGCTGCCAATTCCGCCTGGCAATAAGCGCAACCAACCAGGTGATCCCTAACAGTTGCGGCATCCTTGGCCTCTAAGGCGTTGAGTGCGTAGGCTGGGATCTGCTCTTTGATGTGATCGTGATCTGCATCGCGCATGATGCTGTCCTAGTTAACTGTTCCTTTCATCACAAATATACGAACTCCAACGCTGTTTGGACGTTTGCTATCAGGCTTTCACTCTTCTAGAAGCAATGCACGCAACCGCTGCATCCCAGAGCGAATGCGGGCCTTAGCCGTTCCCAAGGGTAGATCAAGCAGCCTGGCTATCTCGCTATGGGTATAACCTTTGAAATATGCAAGAGCCAGCACTTCTTGCTGGTTTTCGGGCAGAGTGGACATGGCTGCGCGAACCCGCTGGATTTCCAGCGATAAGGTTGCGGATGCCTCCGGATTGTGGTTCACGTCGGCCGGTTC
>JBARZW010000184.1:0-18364 GCA_049650305.1 Promineifilaceae bacterium (SeqCode) | reverse complement strand
TGATCGTCCAATTGACCTATCTCCTGCTATTTGCCGTAGCGGGGCTGGTCTGGCTTGTCCTGCGAACCGACTATGACCTCCTTACGGACAATATCGACCGGCTGCTGATCCTGTTTGTGGCCATGGTCTTGCTCCTGCTCCAGCCCTTCAGCCTGCGAGTTCGCCTGGATCGCGAAGGGGATGAGTTTGACATCACCAGCTCGCTAGCTCCCCTGATATTGTGGTCGGCCCTCTTTATTTCCGGAGCGGCCGGTTTGTGGGCCATGGTCCTGGCGGCCATCGTGAGTGCTCTGTGGCGGGGTACACAACTGGCACGATACGGGGAGAATCCGGTTTGGGAACCCTTATCGACCTTCGTCCAGCAGATGGGCACTTACATCTTTGCCACCATGGTGGCGGCTATCGTCTACCTGGAAGCGGGCGGCGTTTTTCCGATGACCAGCACCGATGCCAACGACTGGATCCCGGCCCTGGTGGCCATCCTCATCGGCGCACTGCTGGCCGGGGTGCTCATGCTACCAGTGGCGATCCAGATCGAGAGCCTGGTCGGTTCGTCCATCAAACTGGGGAACATCGCCCGATTCTACCTGGGCACCATCGCCCTCCCTCTGATAATGAGTCCCTTCGCAATCATCATCGCCTTGCTAAACGCCGAGGGTCGAACGGTCTCCCTGGTGTTTATCATAATTGGCGTGTGGCTGGTAAACCGGCTGGCCCATCATATGAGCCAGGCAGATGATCGTAGTCGCCAGCTGGCCCGGGAATTCGCCGAGCTGGAAGCCCTGGGCGAAGCGCTGATAGAAGCCCCGGCCGATGCCTCTACCTTGAGCGATGTAATGGCTTCTTATGTGCCGAGGATATTTCCGGTGGAAAGTGTTGAAATTCTCCTTTTCGAACCCGAAGAGAAGACAGTCTGGTCTCCGTTCCAGGTCGTACATCCCGAGTCAATTACCCCTGTGCCGGATGAGATCTGGAATCGCCTACGCCAATCTAAAGAATCACACATCGTCGTGGGCGGTGTTACGCTGCCTGGGGAGAGATTTACTTTCGGCGACGCGCTGGTTGCGAAGATATCAGTTGAGGAATCATCGGAGGAGTCGGAGCAGAAGTGTATTGGCGGAGTCTACTTGTTGCGTCATGGATCGGTTGGAAAAACGATTGATTCCTTGGCGACGGTCCAATCGCTGGCTTCGCAGGTCTCTTCGGCCGTCCATCGAGCCGAAGTCCACGCCGAAACGATGGCCTTTCATAAAACCCAACAAGAACTGGAATTCGCCGGTCGCGTCCAGAACAGCTTCCTGCCAAGCACCATTCCAGATCCTGACAAGTGGCAGATAACGGCAACCTTGGAGCCCGCCCGCCAAACTTCGGGCGATTTCTACGACTTCATCCCCTTAACCGACACAACAATCGGCATTGTCGTCGCCGATGTATCGGACAAGGGTACGGGGGCCGCCCTGTACATGGCTCTGACCCGCACTCTGATCCGCACCTACGCCATGGAGAGCAAAAATAAACCCGAACTGGCTCTGACGCGGGCGAACGAACGTATATTCACCGATACGGAATCTGACCAGTTCGTCACCTTAATCTATGGCATTCTCGACACGTCAAAAGGCCTCTTCACCTATGCCAACGCGGGCCATAACCCCGGCTATTTGCTCCGATCCGGCGCTGGCTCCGGCGAGTCGATGGAAGTCGATGTGCTTCGCAACACGGGCATTCCTTTGGGGATGTTTGAAGGGATGGAGTGGAAGCGGGCCAAGGTGAAGATGAATCCCGGTGACGTGCTGATGCTATATTCGGATGGGGTACCGGAAGCCGAAGACGCGGATCAGAATGAATATGGCGATGTTCAATTTCTGAAAGTCGGTAAAGCCAACGCCCAACGGCCGGCGGTCGAAATTCAAGACGCGGTGTTAAAGTCAGTCCACGAATTCACCGGCGACGCGCCCCAATTTGACGACATCACCCTGGTGGTGGTGGCGAGGGATCGCAAGGGCTGAACAAGCAAGAGCCGGAACGTACCTGAGGAGAAACCGGGTTTCTTCGTTATCGGTGGTTAATTTGGGTAGCTGGTGAAGATCTCGACATTCCCCTCCTTGTCAAAGGCGAGTACATCATAAGGGTTGGAGCCTGCGCCGGAACCTTCCATACCGGGAGATCCTAATGGCATGCCGGGTACAGCGAGACCGGCTATATCCGGGCGTTCATCTAGCAGCCGTTCGACATCTTCAACGGGCACGTGCCCTTCGATAACGTAGCCATCTACGATGGCCGTGTGGCAGGACTGGAGCTGAGGAGGGACCTGGTAGCGGTTTTTCACCGAAAGCAGGTCTTGGACATCTTCCACCTGGACGATGTAATCGTTCTCCTCCATGTAGTCGATCCAGTCACCACAGCAGCCTCAGGTGGGGGATCTGAAAACAGTGATGATTGGGGTCGTCTCGTCGACTTCGACTGGGTCATCGGATGCGGCCGGGCTACAGGCTGCAACAAGTACGGAGACGAGCAAGGCAAGCAGAATTGTTCTTTTCATCGGACGATCACTTTTTCTCCTTTCTTGGTCTTTTTCTGTTGCAAAGGCGATCGCGATGCTACTCTAAGTTAGAAGTTAAGGCAAAGGATTACACCATCTTCTCAAACTTGGCTTCGACAGAGCAGCGAGGGTTGATGGGTGATCTTGACCAGGATCTTCCAATCGATCCGGGGTGCCTGAGATCCTTATCTCAGGGGCTGATCACCAACCCACCATATGCATGATGTTTGTCATTGTTCTAAGTGTATTCTGTCACTGCCCCCTGCCATTGGCGCCAATTACAATAACTCAGATAAGTATAAAGAAACGCATGCGCTGGGGTTCCTGCCCGTTAGAGAGAACGAGTGCGTGGCGCCATCAGTGAAGAGGCGACGGTCAGGAAGCGTAGGGGCCATACCCCCAATTCCCCGACACCTTTGGAGAAATCGATTCGCATGTCATTAAGGTATCCAAAGTACCTTGAATTCGGGTTCACCTGGAAAATACGCGGTCAGGAAGCTGGCGACCAGTAGGCCGCTAGGCTGCTAGGCCAATACCACCGCTGATTCACGGAGGAGTTTAGCATGAGTAAACAGACGATTACGATTGATGGCAACGAAGCGGCCGCCCGGGTGGCCCATAAGATCAACGAGGTAATAGCCATCTACCCCATCACCCCTTCTTCGCCCATGGGCGAATGGGCTGACCAATGGTCGGCCGAGCGGCAGACCAATATCTGGGGCTCGGTGCCGATGGTCGTCGAGATGCAAGCCGAGGGCGGCGCGGCCGGGGCTGTGCACGGCGCGCTCCAGGCCGGCGCTCTAACCACGACTTTCACCGCCTCCCAGGGGCTACTGCTGATGATTCCCAACATGTACAAGATCGCCGGCGAGTTAACGTCATCGGTATTTCATATCGCTGCCCGTTCCGTAGCTGCCCAGGCGCTTTCTATTTTTGGCGATCACAGTGACGTGATGGCCGCCCGCAACACGGGTTTCGGTCTGCTCGCCTCCAATTCGGTCCAGGAGGTCCTGGACTTTGCCCTGATCTCCACGGCATCGACGCTAAAGGCGCGAGTGCCCTTCCTCCATTTCTTTGACGGTTTCCGAACCTCGCATGAGGTTAGCAAGGTCGAATTGATCGACGACACAGTTATCCGGGCTATGATAGACGACGAGCTGGTGCGAGCCCACCGCGGGCGCCGGCTGACACCAGATAATCCAGTTATCCGGGGTACGGCCCAGAATCCAGACGTCTTTTTCCAGGCCCGGGAGAGCGTCAATCCTTTCTATGCCGCCTGTCCTGGGATCGTCCAGGATGCGATGAACAAGTTCGCCGAGCTTACAGGGCGACAATACCATCTCTTCGATTATGTAGGTGCTCCGGACGCGGAGAGGGTGATCGTGCTGATGGGTTCCGGCGCGGAGACGGCGCAGGCAACGGCTGAATATCTCATGGCACAAGACGAGAAAGTGGGCCTGGTCAAGGTCCGGTTGTACCGGCCCTTTGATGTCCAGGCTTTTGTGAACGCGCTACCCCCGACGGTGAAGGCCATCGCTGCCCTGGATCGGACCAAAGAGCCGGGCGCCACCGGAGAGCCTCTCTACCAGGATGTTGTCACAGCCATTTTCGAGAGCGTTGCCGATGGATCAGCGCCCTTTGAGACCATGCCCCGAATAATCGGGGGCCGATATGGCCTCTCTTCGAAGGAATTCAACCCTGGAATGGTCAAGGCTGTCTTTGACGAACTAGCCTCGCCAGGGGCCAAGAGGCACTTTACGGTCGGCATCAACGATGATGTTACGGGAATGAGCCTGGAATGGGACAAAGAATTCAACATCGAGTCTGACGATGTCGTCAGGGCCGTGTTCTACGGGTTAGGCGCCGACGGAACGGTAGGGGCTAATAAAAACTCGATCAAGATCATCGGCGAAGATACGCCCAACTATGCTCAGGGTCATTTTGTCTATGATTCGAAAAAGGCCGGCGCCGTGACCGTGTCTCACCTGCGCTTTGGACCAAGACCGATCCGATTAACCAACATGATTCAGTCGGCTAATTTCGTCGCCTGTCACCAATTTGGCTTCCTTGAGCGCTACGACGTGCTGCGTCTGGCCTGCCCGGGGGCGACATTCCTTCTGAACAGCCCTTACGGGCCAGAGGATACCTGGGATCATTTGCCGCGCAGCGCCCAGGAGGCCATCATCGATAAAAAGCTAACATTTTACGTGGTTGATGGATACAAGGTAGCCGGTCAGACGGGCATGGGCAGGCGCATTAATACGATTATGCAGACCTGTTTCTTCGCTCTGAGTGGTGTATTGCCCACTGACGAAGCCATCGCGGCCATCAAGAATGCCATCCAGAAGACCTACGGCAAACGGGGTGAAGCCGTCGTAGAACAGAACTTCGCCGCCGTGGACACGGCTCTGTCTTTCCTAGAAAAGGTGGCCGTTCCGGCCAGTGCGAGCAGCGACTTTGAGCGGCCACCACTGGTATCTGCCAAGGCGCCAGAATTCGTCCAGACGGTAACAGCCCAGATCATCGAAGGACTTGGTGATGACTTGCCGGTGAGCGCTCTGCCGATAGACGGCACCTATCCCACGGCGACAACCCAGTGGGAGAAACGTAATATCTCTACCGAACTCCCCGTGTGGGATGAGGAGATCTGTATCCAGTGTGGTAAGTGCGTCTTCGTCTGCCCCCACGCCGTCATCCGTCAGAAAGTGTTCAATCCTGAGCTTCTGGAAGGCGCTCCGTCCACTTTTAAGGCGGTACCGGCGCGCTACAAGGAGTTCAAGGACAGAGTATTCTCGCTGCAGGTAGCCCCCGAAGATTGCACAGGCTGTACCTTATGCGTCGAAGTGTGTCCCGTAAAGAACAAGAGCAAGCCCAAGTTCAAGGCTATCAACATGGAGCCCCAGGCCCCGCTCCGCGACACGGAGAAGGAGAACTGGGAGTTCTTCCTCACCCTTCCAGAGGTAGATAGGACCTCCATCCGGCTCAACCAGGTGAAATATAACCAATTGCTCCGGCCCTTATTTGAGTTTTCGGGGGCTTGTGCGGGTTGCGGAGAGACACCCTATCTCAAATTGTTGAGCCAACTCTTCGGAGACCGCGTACTCATCGCCAATGCCACCGGTTGTTCTTCTATCTACGGCGGCAATCTCCCCACCACGCCTTGGGCCCAAAATGCAAAAGGGCGAGGACCGGCCTGGTCCAACTCGCTATTTGAAGATAACGCCGAATTTGGATTCGGAATGCGCGTGGCCATGGATCAGCGATTGGAGGCAGTTACCGGAATGATGCGTGTCCTTCGGGATGTGATTGGGCCGCGATTGACGGACGCTATCCTATACGCGGATCAAGTGACGGAAGCCGAGATTCAGGCCCAACGAGGCCGGATTGCCGAGCTCAAGGCGCGCCTGCAGGAGTTATTGGCAGGCGACACTGTGGACAACCCAGAGGTGGCGGCCGACCTGGCGAACCTGCTGAGCTTGATCAATGTCTTGGTGAAGAAGAGCATGTGGATCGTCGGTGGGGACGGTTGGGCCTATGACATCGGATACGGGGGGCTGGATCATGTCCTGGCCTCCGGCCGGAACGTAAACGTGCTCGTCTTGGATACCGAGGTGTATTCCAACACCGGCGGGCAAATGTCTAAGGCGACGCCACGAGGGGCCGTCGCCAAATTCGCCGCTGCTGGTAAGCCATTACCCAAGAAAGATTTGGGCTTACTGGCCATGAGCTACGGAAATATCTACGTGGCCAATGTCGCCTTTGGCAGCAGCGATGCCCAGACCATCAGGGCCTTCCAGGAAGCTGAGGCCTATGACGGTCCATCCCTAATCCTGGCCTATAGCCACTGCATCGCGCACGGTTACGATCTAAAATTCGGTTTGGACCAGCAGAAGAAGGCGGTTGACTCCGGCTACTGGCCCCTATACCGCTTCAATCCTGACCGGGCGATCCAGGGACAGAATCCCCTCCAACTTGATTCCAAGCCGCCCAAGATCGGACTTGAAGAGTACGCCTACCGCGAGGGACGCTACCGCATGCTCACCCAAAGCCATCCTGAGCGTGCCGCTAAGTTGATGGACCTGGCCAAGATGGATGTGGAAAAGCAATGGGAGAAATATAGCCAGTTAGCCGGAACGAACGGTAAAGGCAAATAACGATCGCGGGACTTTACCGCTCCGATGGAGAATTCTGGCGAATGATACTATCATGATATTGACCGGGAAAGGAAGATAGCCGCGAGCGATCTAAACAATGCCTAGTCCCGGCGATCATTTAGGAGAGATGATATGGACCTATCCACTACTTACCTTGGCCTGAAGCTAAAAAATCCCATTGTCCCTTCGTCATCGCCGCTATCACGAAAAATGAGCGGCCTGCGGCAGATGGAAGACGCTGGCGCCTCAGCCATTGTGCTCTTTTCGCTCTTCGAGGAACAAATCACCCTGGAGAGCCAGACGCTGAATAATTATCTGACCCAGGGCGTGGATAGCTTTCCGGAAGCGCTATCCTACTTCCCGGAGGCAAGCGAGTACGAGAAAGGGCCTGATGAATACGCTGAGCATATTCATCAGGCTAAGTCGTCCCTCGATGTGCCGATCATCGCCAGTTTGAACGGGGTCTCCACGGGCGGTTGGATTAAGTATGCGAAAAACGTCGAAGAAGCCGGGGCAGATGCTTTAGAACTAAACATCTATTACCTGCCCACCGATCCCAAACTGACGGGCGCTCAAGTCGAGCAGATATATGTGAATATCCTGCAAGACGTTAAGAAAGCGGTCAACATCCCGGTGGCCATGAAACTCAGCCCCTATTTCAGCTCTCTGGCCAACCTGGCCCAACAACTAACCGAAGCGGGGGCAAGTAGCCTGGTCTTGTTCAACCGCTTCTACCAACCAGATCTGGATATCGAGAACCTGGAGGTCGTGCCCCACCTGCTGCTAAGCACTTCGGCCGAATTGCGACTTCCCTTGCGGTGGATCGCCATACTCTACGGACGAGTCGAGGCCGATTTGGCGCTGACCACCGGTATACATACCGTTGAGGACGTACTCAAAGGGATGATGGCCGGGGCTTCGGTGACGATGATGGCCTCAGAACTACTGCGGAACGGCACCGGCCGCATTGGCGAGGTCCTGATTGACCTGGAGCGCTGGCTGAACGAATATGAATATGAGTCAATCGCCCAGTTACAGGGAAGTCTCAGCCAGATCAATTGTTCCGAACCGGCGGCCTTCGAACGGGCTAACTATATGCGCGTGCTTAGCTCATTTGCCCCTGATTATCAATGGCGCACGGGCGCCCTTGGAGTCGTGCCAGGGGGTGGGTAGTTCACCTCTTTGGGGGAGCCAATAAGGATCCCGTCTGCTCAATGGTATCGGATACTGGAAGAGTGACCGATCGTGGCGGATAATGATTTATGTCCCCCGGGAAAGTGACTTCTGTCAGATGATCAAGGGGCTTGGATTAGCCTATCATTGGGACAAGCAGTCCTGCTAGATATGACTAGCCAGTCCTGGCTGGCCATATCTAACTAGCGAGGAATTCGTACCGTAGCAGAGGAGATGGCATGATAGCGACCCAGTCAGATATCCAGGATAACAGACTGCTCTCGTACGTTATCGCCAGTGGTGATATGCGGCACATTCCGGTCAATGAAAGGGAACTCTATCTCCGGGCCGCTCCTGACAATAGCCTTATCATCCAAGGCGAGATACCGGGATGTGGAGCTAACTGCATCATCAACCTTAGCCAAGTTCTCTTTGAATACGCCGTGAGTTGCGAGGATTGCAAGGATCATATCGCCTCGGCCGAATCGGAAGAGCGGTTTGGCCAGCATCTCGGGCAGGTGTTCACCGCTGAACTCAGCCCCTATATACAAGAGCTGCCAGTCGACGACCGGTTGGTAGAGGCGATGGGGATCATTCTCCGGTCTATTGATGTCCTCTTCTCGACAGACCGGGCGACAGAATCGATACGATTTGACCTTGTTGAATGCCCGATACAAAAAGCCGCTGATGAGCCCGGATATTCTCTTAGACTGCCAGTGGTCCATCTAGGCTTTGCTGCTCTCTGCGAAAGTGTGCTTGAAGGGCTGGCGCCGGGATGGAAGATGGTAAATCCGGTCGTAGAAGAAAACGACGCGCCTGTCCGGATCATACATTTCGCAAGACCCTGAAAATTGATGCCGTCGAAGACAACCGCGTGACTTCCTTGATGGCGATGGTTTCGATCCCGAAATTCCCTGAACTAGCTTGTACAAATTCCGCAGCTGGAGATTTACCAGAACCGGGAAATAGAGAAGAAGGCAGAAAATAGATGCCCCCAGAACGATCCACCGAGAAGAAAACCGAAGAACATCCCAGCGGCGATGACAGATATCTGGCACTCGATCGCACGATGAAGCTATTTGCTTACGAGAGCGACGCTCTTCTGGAAGTGCTAAACACAGCCCAGGAGGCATTCGGCTACTTATCCGAGGAGCTTTTGATCTACGTATCGAGACATCTCAAAGTGCCCTTAAGTCGCGTCTACGGCGTAGCGACCTTTTACCACATGTTCACCTTCAGCCCGCTGGGGGAGCATAACTGCATCATCTGTGCGGGAACCGCCTGTCACGTTAAGGGTGCAGACCTCATCATGGCGGCCCTTTTTGATGAATTTAACCTCGAGCCTAGTGAAACTACCCCTGACGGCATCTTCAGCCTGACCATGGCCCGCTGCCTGGGTAGCTGCGGGTTGGCCCCGGTCGTGGTCTTTGACGGCGAGGTGAGCGGCAAGCAAACACCGGAGGCGGTGATGAAGAAAGCCCGAGAGATCGTCTCTTCGGCCAGGGAACGGGCCCTTCGAGAAGCGGAGGTAGCATGAATTTCACGAAATTGGAAGAGCTGGGTCAGAAAGAAAGAGCCAGGCAGCGTAAATTTAAAAAGAGGATCTTCTGCTGCACGAGCACGGCCTGCCTTTCGTCCGGAGCCGGACATACCCTCACGGCTCTAGAGCAAGGCGTAGCTGCCTGTGATTGCGATGAGCATGAGGTGGAGGTGGTCCAAACCGGCTGCATGGGCCTTTGTAGCCGCGGACCCCTGGTCCGAGTCGAGACCAAGGAACAGGAGCCGGTTTTATACGGCGATGTTTCCACAGATGTCGCCCAGCAGATCGTCGCCGAGTATGTTCCATTGAGCGAGAGTGACGATAACGATGACTTGGACGACCAAGAAGGGAAGGCGTCACCGCATGATTTTCTCCATTTCCGAGCGAGCCTGAGGAAAGCCGGTCTAAAGAAAGGGTTGGATAGGCGCGTCATCCCCAATGATATACCCTTCTTCGCCAAGCAAGTGCGCGTGGTCCTCTCCGAAACAGGTCAGATCGATCCGGACAAACTCGAGGATTACCTCGCCTCTGGTGGATACAAGGCGCTGGCCCACGTGCTGGCAGAGATGACGCCCGAGGAAGTATGCGACGAGATCCTGCGGAGTGGTCTGAGAGGTCGGGGTGGCGCCGGTTTCCCAACAGGCCTCAAATGGAACTTTGTGCGCCAGGAAGATGCTTCCCGGAAATTCGTGATCGTCAACGGCGACGAAGGAGATCCTGGGGCATACATGGATCGGACGGTCATGGAGGATGATCCCCATCGCGTCTTGGAAGGCATGATCATATGCGCCTACGCGGTCGGAGCCTCCTATGGCTATTTCTACATTCGCGGCGAGTACCCCATCGCCATTCGACGGATCCGGCGGGCCCTACGCATGGCTAAAAGGCGTCGCATCCTGGGTAATAGTGTAATGGGAACAGATTTCAGTTTTGACGCCGACATTCGTATCGGGGCTGGGGCCTTTGTCTGTGGCGAAGAGACGGCCCTGATCCACTCCGTCGAAGGCCAGCGGGGCATGCCTCGCATGCGACCCCCTTACCCGTCCACGTCAGGGTTATGGGAAGCGCCGACGGTTATTAATAATGTCGAAACCTTAGCCAACGTGCCCTCGATCGTCAACCGGGGAGCTGATTGGTTCGCAGGCATAGGCACCGAAAAGAGTAAGGGTACAAAGGTGTTCGCATTGGCCGGCCAGTTGAAAAACACGGGCCTGATCGAAGTACCCATGGGTATCACCCTGCGAGAGATCGTCCATGAGATCGGCGGCGGGGTTCCCGGCGGTCGGGAGTTCAAAGCGGCTCAGACGGGCGGGCCCAGTGGGGGCTGCATTCCCGAGACCTACCTCGACTCCCCCGTGGACTACGAGAGCTTGACCAAACTTGGCTCCATCATGGGGTCGGGAGGCCTGGTGATCGTGGACGATTCGAATCGTATGCCTGAGTTCGCCAGATTTTTCATGGACTTCTGCGTGGACGAAAGCTGCGGAAAATGCGTGCCCTGTCGGGTTGGGACCGTCCAGATTCGCCAAATTCTGGATAAGCTATTAGCTGGGGAGGGCGAGGAAGAAGATCTCCAGGAGCTGGAGAGATTGTGCACGCTTGTGAAAAACACGAGCCTGTGCGGTTTAGGACAATCCGCGCCAAACCCAGTGCTGAGCACCCTGAAGTACTTCAGGCATGAGTATGAGATGCTATTGCCGGCGGGATAGAGTAATACCAGGACGATGGATGTAAATTGTTGCCGGCAAGATAGAGAAGCGACATTCCTTCTGAACTATCACCAGGAGAATTCACGTGATTGAACTGAAAATTGACGGGCAGGCGATCCAGATACGATCTGGGGCGACGGTGATGGAAGCCGCCCGAGAAAATGGCATCGACATCCCCCATATTTGTTATCATCCAGAGTTGACTGTTTCGGGTGGTTGTCGCCTGTGTATGGTCGAGATCGAGGGCCGAAACGCGGCCGCTGCCAGCTGCGGTTTGCTCTGCGAGGACGGCATGGTCGTCCAGACCCAGAGCGAACAGCTCACCAAGATACGGCGGGATGTCATCGACATGTTTGTGGCCGAGCACCCGCTGGATTGCGTGGTCTGCGAAAAGGCCGGCGCATGCCTTCTACAGAAATACGCCTACGAGTACGGTGTTTCCGAAGCCAGCGTCGAATTGGAGGTTCCCCGGGATCTTTACCAGGACGACAACCCCTTCTTCATACGCGACCACCAATACTGCATCCTTTGTGGCAAATGCGTACGAGTTTGCAGCGAGGTGGTTGGGGCCGACGCCATCGAGATAGTCGGCCGGGGGTTCGAGAGCCATGTGGCGACGCCCTTTGACGGCCCGATGATCGATTCGACTTGCGTGTTTTGCGGCAATTGCGTCCAGGTCTGTCCCACGGCGGCCTTGATGCCGGTTTCCCGAAAAGGCAAGGGGCGTGAATGGGAGATGGACCGGATTAAGACGGTATGTGGTTATTGCGGGGTGGGTTGCCAGATCGAATACGCGCTGAAAGATGGCGAAATTATTTACGCCCGGTCTCCCGCCGAGGGGACGGTCAACGGGGACTTCCTCTGCACCAAGGGGCGGTACGGATGGGATTTTGTCACGCACCCGGAGCGATTGACCAGCCCGTTAATTCGGCGCGACGTTGCCCGAGAAATGGGCCTGACGGATGAGGAGTGGGAATTGCCATCAACCTCACCCCTCTCGGTGAGGAAGATTAACCTAGAGGAGAACTACCTGACTGTTGGATGGGACACCGCCCTGGATCTAGTCGCCGGGCGATTGGCCGGCATCGTCAAGGAACACGGCCCGGATTCGGTGATGGGCCTGGCTTCGGCCCGCTGTACGAATGAAGAGAATTACATCTTCCAGAAATTCATGAGAGCCGGGATCGGCACGAATAACGTGGATCATTGCGCCCGTCTCTGACACAGCTCAACCGTTGCAGGCCTCGTGCAGGCCTTCGGTAGTGGAGCAATGACCAATTCAATCAAAGAGATTCGCGACACCGATTGCATCTTCATCACCGGCTCGAACACGGCCGAATCCCATCCAGTCATCGGCTACGAAGTCGTCCGGGCGGCTAAACGCGGGGCGAATGTCATCATCGTCGATCCCAGGCGAATACCGATGGTCGACCATGCGACCCTCTTCCTGCAGGTCAAGCCGGGGACGGATATCTACGTTTTCCTGGCCATCATGCACACCATCATCAGGGAAGGGTGGGTGGATGAGGCGTTTATCGCCGAGCGGACCGAGGGCTTCGAGGAGTTCAGGGAAAGTGTGGCCGAGTATACCCCTGAACGGGCGGCGCTTGTGGCCGGTGTGCCGGTCGAAGATATCGAGGCGGCCGCCCGCATTTATGCCCTCGGCGAACGGGCAGACGCCTTCTTAGGCGCCGACTTCTTAGGCGCCGACTTCTTAGGCGCCGACTCATCGAACGAAGCAAGGGAGCGCGGCAGGAGCACTATCTTATACGCCATGGGCATCACCCAACGCAGCAATGGAACCGATATGGTGATGACGCTAGCCAACCTGGCCACCATGTGCGGCCAAGTCGGCAAACCGGGCACCGGTGTGAATCCGCTGCGAGGCCAGGCGAACGTCCAGGGGGCCTGCGACGTCGGGTGCCTGGTGAACGTCTTCCCAGGTTACCAGCGGGTGACGGACGACGAGGCCCGAAATTCGCTGGCCGAGGCCTGGGATGTAGAAGAGTTGCCCGGTGAAATCGGCTACACAATAGTGGAGGCAATGCATGCGGTTGCTGAAGGGAAAATACGGGCGACCTATGTTATGGGTGAGAACCCGATGATGTCCGATCCCAACACCAGCTATGTGGAACAGGCCCTTCGCGACCTCGACTTACTGATCGCGCAGGATATCTTCCCCAGCGAGACGGCCCAACTGGCGCATGTGATCCTGCCGGCGGCGTCCTCTCTGGAAAAGGACGGCACCTTCACCAACACCG
The DNA here is from genome assembly GCA_049650305.1 of Promineifilaceae bacterium (SeqCode). GTDB lineage: Bacteria > Chloroflexota > Anaerolineae > Promineifilales > Promineifilaceae > UBA11865. The sequence goes on along the minus strand of JBARZW010000184.1, from coordinate 4,988 downwards.
AACGCCGGGTCCAGCATATCAAGCCGGTGTTGCCGGCGCCCGGGCCATTGGCTGGGCCAAAGGCCGGCCCTACGGCCTGGCCCGATTGGCGGATCACGGCCGAGATAGCGGCCCGGTATGACAAGGCCATGGGTCGTGATCGCGTTCCGGATTATTGGCTATATCCCTCCACGCAGGCGATCTTCGAAGAGTTGGCGACGGTCACACCCATCTACCGGGGCATGAACCACGAGCGATTGGAGGGTGCGGGCTTGCAGTGGCCGTGCCCCAGCCCCGATCACCCCGGAACGCCGATCTTGCACGTGGGCAAATTCTCCCGGGGGCTGGCAAAATTCAACCGGGTGACGGCGAAAGATCCGGCCGAGCTGCCCGATGAGGAGTACCCGCTGATCCTGACCACGGGCCGTGTGCTATACCATTACCACACGGGCACGATGACGCGCCGTAGCGGGCCCTTGTCCTGGGTTGAACCGAGGGGATACGTGGAGATCAACGCTGAGGACGCGGCCGCTATTGATGTGCTCGACAATCGGGCGGTGGTAGTGAAAAGCCGTCGAGGAACAGTGCGAACGCGGGCTAAGATCAGCGAACGGGTGCCGCCAGGGACGATTTTCATGGCCTTCCACTGGCGGGAAGCCCCGGCTAATATGCTGACCCAGGATTTCGCTCTGGATCCGGTGGCCAAGATACCGGAATACAAGATCTGCGCCGTTCGAATCGAGAATCCGCGGGCCAAGCGCCGGTCACAGAAGCAGAAGTGACGCTCGCTTAGGGATTGATAAATTGCCAGATGCGTATTTGAGTAGAATATAAGCAGGCTGCTTCGCCGGCTAAAGCCCTCACGTTTATCGGTTGGTGTGCTCGATTTGAGCGACCATGGGCCCGCTGCACCCATCGAAGGCGGCACGAGGGGAGAATTCGGACAAACAGGAGATTTGAAATGAACAAGAACAAGTGTCACCTATTTCTTGTGCTGTTCATCCTGACCACCGCCTGCGCCAGCAGCGAGCCATCATCTACACCTACCCTCGAGCTATCGCCTACACTTATCAGCGAACCTTCACCCGCACCTAGCAGGTCCCAGCCATGGACCGAGGAAGAAGTCACGTTCACCTCTGGTCCAAACGAGTTGTACGGGATCCTTACTAAGCCTACCAGCGAAGGACCCTACCCGGCGATCGCGATCATCTCTGGATCGGTCAGTCCAACTACCGGGACGCGCGGCGGTGTATCCAACCAATGGCACACAGACCATGCTCGAAAACTGGCACTCAATGGATTCGCCGTGCTCAGGTATGATCCTCCGGGAGTGGGCCAGTCATCTGGTGAACTGGGCTTCGAGTCATTGGATGTTAGAACCGATGAGGCGCTTGCGGCCATCCAATACCTACAATCGCGGCCGGACATCCGGCCAGACCGTGTGGGGCTACATGGAAATAGCCAGGGCGGTTGGGTCATCGGGATGGCGGCCGCCAAGAAACCACAAGATGTGGCCTTCATTGTTTCCGTCTCTGGCGCAGGTGTGCCGGTAGCGGAGCAGCAAGTTTTCAGCATCGAGGCCCAAAGCAAAGCCGCGCGTTTTCCGGAAGAAGACATCATGAAAGCGGCTCTGTTCGGACGCCTATTGGTCGACTGGCAACTTTCAGAACCGATTTACAAGGATGTTAATGAAGCGGATGCCCAGACCCTCGGCGCCGGACCCTGGACCGATTTTAGTTCGTTGGTCTATGAACCAGGCGATATTACAGCAGCTGAGGGGCTTCAGCAGGGGATCGATATCCTGAGATCGGTCCGGGAAGAACCCTGGACCGAGTTTCTGTTTCTCGATGAGTTGTACATTCCACAGCTGGAGAGTATCCCACCAGAGCAGATAGAAGCCCTAAGGGCGGTTACGGGCTCGAGCCTTTTGATTGATCCGAAAGACTATCTTACCAGTGTAAGTAGCCCGGTAATAGCCTTTTTTGGCGAGGAGGATTTACTCCAGCCCAGCGAACGAAGCGCCCCTCTGTACGAGCAATACCTCACTGAAGCCGGGAACGAAAACTTCGAGATCGTAATGATCCCCGGGGTAGGGCATAATATCCTCGTGACGACGCCTGGTTATTGGACCGCAATGACCGATTGGTTGGCTGGCCTGTATTCGGAATAGAAGCTGTGAATGGGACGCAGAAACGCGCTAAGAAGCGCTAGCGCGGCCGGGAGGGGGAGCCATAGGCTACGGCCGAGGAACTGTTAGCCGATCTAGAAGCAGACGAGTCACAGGGCTAGGTAGCATGGGCTCTTCGCTTCGTTGAACACTGTTCAGAATGACACCGCCGACGCTACCATAATTCTAGGTCATTCCGAGCCTGAGCGAGGAATCGCCTGGCGAGGAGTCCCTGGAATCTTTGCGAGGCGATAAGCGCTTTACTGAGCAGGTATTGGGGATTCAGCCCTTCGCAAGCTCAGGGTTTTGCGTTCAGAATGACAATTGCAAATGTCATCCCGAGCTTGCGAGGGATCCCTGGTGCCTTCTCGGACTGGAGTCTTAACTCATGGGAGCGGTGAAGGGGATTCTTCGCTTCGCTCAGAATGACATGAAGGGGTGATGTTCCCTGCGATGATTAGAAGGGCTAGTTTGACGGATCCTCTCCATTGGCAAACAGGCTGATAAACGCGCGGGCGAATGGCGACTTTAGAACATCACCATCCCCGAGATTGAAGGGTGCGCTAGCATCCGCGCTGTTGGCCAGCAGAATCAGGGTCAGGTCCTCCTCAGGCACTTTCAAGATCAAAGACGAATAAGATTCCGGCTGATGTCCGTAATGCCAAATGAGCTGCCGGCCGTCGTGCTCTTGTACGAACCAGCCCAGTCCATAGGGTAGGGCCTGGCCGTTGCTGGAGACGGTTGGGGCGAGCATCGCCTCTTTCGATTCTTCCGAGACGATCCGGTTCTGGTCCATCGCCGTACTAAACTTGGCCAAGTCAAGCACGGTTGAGACCATGCCGGCCGCGGCATTGACCCCCTCCGGATATGCTGACACCGTTGGATTTCCGCTGTTATCCACCCGATAGGGTCTGGCACGTTGGTCCAGAATCTCACGGCCGCGTTGGACGCTTTCATTGGGATAGGTGCTGGTCAACCCCAGCGGGCCAATGATGCGATCGACGAGCAATTCTTCAAAACCCATGCCTGAAGCCTGCTCCGCAACATCAGTCAAGAAGCCAAACAAAAATCCATTGTAACGATAGGCCTCACCCGGCTCCCCTTGAGATGTGTGTGAAAGGTGATGCCTCACCGTGAGAGGCTCGCTATCACAGTTGTAGTCTTGAAAAAGATACCGGTAATCTGCGTACGGCCCGGTTGTATCTTGGCTGATTTCAACGATCTGCGCACAGAGTTCGGCGTAGCCATCCAACGTGCCACCGGGGAATTGGACTTGAAGATCCCCAAGGATGTCCACCATCTCATCGTCCAAGTTCAATTGACCTTCCTCTACCAGCTGCATGATGATAGCCGCCGCGAAGGGCTTGGTGAGCGAAGCGATGTGATAGGGGGTGTTCTCGGTCGCCGGTATCTCCTTCTCCACATCGGCGAATCCGAAGCCCTTTGCGAAGACAACTTCCTGGTCTTTTATCACCGCCGCCGACAGGCCAGGGATATTCAGCTCGTTTCTAATTGTTTCGATTTCAGCCTCGAATGATTGAATGGTTTCTTCGAGGGACTGAGGTTCTGTTGCATCTGTAGAATCATCGGATAGCCGGGCTTCGACTATCATCGACATTAATATGCCAATCCCTTCGCCAGGATCAACCCAATCTTCATCCGTATTCATGCGGTGAACGATAGCCAACTTCTGGTCGGGTATGACAAGCAGAACATGCACGCCAATTCCGGTGTGGAAATAAAACGGAGATCCGACCTGGTCTGCCATTTCAGAGCCTTCCGGGGCGACATTCCACAAATATCCATAGCCTTGCCCAAAGTCACCTTCACCTTCTATCTCTGAATAGGAAGTTGTGCTTTCCTCAATCCAGTCGCTGGGGATGATTTGCTGACCCTCCCATGCGCCATCCTGTAAATATAACAGGCCGAATCGAGCCATGTCTCTAGCAGACATTCTGAAGGCATAAACAGGATGATTGGATTTATTAAGTTCAAAGTGATACTCGCCATTTTCCAGGCTAAAATCCTGCATCCCTATTGGGTCGGCTATTTCCCTTTTGAATTCCTCAAAGATCTTGGTATTGGTTTCTTGTTCAAAGATGGTTCCCAGGGCGTTGAAGTCCCAGTTGTTGTAGTAATAGAATGTGTCCGGCGGGTGGCTCCCTCGTTCCGGACGCGCATCTTCCATCGCCTGGATTTCACCGGCTGCCTCATGGTAGACGCCAGAACGGGCTTTCAACAGGTCTCTTACGGTCGCTTGCTGTTCTTCGGGCGTCAATCTGGGCGCGAAGTCATTGATGTTCAACTCCTCCAACGTAGCATCCAGATCGATGGCTCCCCTGTCGACGTGGATTCCGTATAACGCGCCAAGAAAGGGTTTTCGAATGGAATGGACCTGGAAATTTCTTTCAACGTCACCCCAAGAGAAAAAGACCTTACCATCGTAAAGGGCTATCACGGCCGCCGAACCGATCTCATCGGCATACTTTCCCGCTTCTTCTAATTTCTCGGAAGACCAGCCCACATCTTCCGGGGATACGTAGGTCAGACCATTCTCTGTCGCCGGCGTGGGTGTTGGTGGGATCGGCGTTGGCGTTGGAGGGTCTGGTGGTCTCGTTGGTGAGGGATCGGTTGGAGTTGGGGTGGATGATGCCTTCCCGCAACCGGTAAGTAGGAAAAAGAAGGCGATGGTTAAGACGAGCCGGTTCATCTTCATCGTTCATTCTCCTGTTCTCGTGTGACCGGATAACGGGTGAACGCTGGATGGCGATACATCCAGAACGAAAACCGGTCTTTAAGGGCAAAGCTCTATCCAACTCTGGATTGAGCGAAGTGGGGGATG
>JBARZW010000183.1:0-5591 GCA_049650305.1 Promineifilaceae bacterium (SeqCode) | reverse complement strand
ACTTTAGAGAGCGTATCAGCTGGTGATAGCAGCGACGGATTAACCTTGGCCCTAATCGGTGTGGGTTTAGTAGCCTTGGCTTCGGGCGTTGTTATACTGTTCCGTAGGCAACGTATCCAGACAAGTTAACTACCAGTTCTGCCTCATTCAGGGCGGGACTGAGCTGACAATCGAAGAAACTGAAAGGGCCGCATTGAATGCGGCCCTTTTCTATCTATCTCGTCCACGATTTTCCTCCTCTGGACGGAAGGTGATTATCACCTGTCTAAGGCGAGTACACCAGGGATTTCAACTCACCGGCATCATCATATTAAGGACGGGCTTTATCTGCACCTAGATCTGTACCTTTTCAGGATTCTTCTGGCGAGATCTGTATTACAATTCATCAACCTCCCCAAGTCAATTAACAGAGTACAGGCTTTTAAGGGACTACGAGTTAAAGTGGAGACAGGCCAAGTGAGGTGACTCTAGTACAATGGATGAACATGCTTCTTCTACCTTGGCAATAGATGCTTGTTGCAATTCGTTAGTATTGGGGGAATGGGTCTCTACTACGATGGTTGCTGAGGAGATGGCTGCTGAACGAGGATGTTGCAGTTATTATGCTATCTCACCACATAGACAGCTTTCGACTAGTGAGCAGCATCATTGGAACAAAAAGACTACCCCTGGATTAATAGCAAGGATTATCGCTTCGCCATGGCTTTTTGCACACGGCGAAGCGATATTGGCACGCCTGCCACCTACTGTTCTTCGGCCGGGTTGCGACGATAAAGAACAAAGCCTAGTGTCGATACAGCTAGCAGAATGGTGAAGGCAACAAACGGTACAAGTGTCTGCCTTGTCATAGCCCAAACCGATAAGAGATCGATAGCTGTCGGACCAAATCCCCGGATATGGTCCTCGACCTCACCGCCGACAGCGGCACCATACGGCGAGGGGCTTTGGCCTTGGTACCAGGAATCGTAACACAGTTCATCAACCAGTGGAGTGATACGAAATCGCATGACCAGGCTAACATCATGGATTTCGTTCTCTGGCAATGGGAATTCCTGTAACATCGTGCCAGTCAGTACAACAGTGTTGGTGATGACATGCTCGCCCGGATCTTCGAAGCTGCCATTTGGCACGTATGTGTTGGTGACGTTATTGAAGTCTATCCAGGCGTTTAAGCAACCGGGGCCATTGGCGGTAACGTTTATTTCACCCTGCCCATCGTTCCAGATCGCGTCGGCAGGCACCGTCACCCCGTCTTCGTCATCGGGAATTTGATCATAGTCATCCCCATCCGTCATAAGAGATGGCAAGCCGTTGCTTTCGGCATCGACAGTCGAACCAAGAATGGAAGCCCCGGGCATAATGATGTGACGGGCGCCTTGGCTGGCCGCATCCGTTTTATAGCTATCTTGTGCGTCCCCCCAATCTACACCGTCAGCATTGTTTCGAAATTCACAGGTTACGAAATCATCCAAACCAAAGGAAACAACGATCGGAAGCGCGTCTACCTGGAAGTGTTCGTCGGGTTCGCCCGACCTATATCTGGTGCATTGTGCCACGTCGAAGCTGACGCCGGACTCTGATTCATTCAACTCGATCTGCGTCGGATAGGTATCGTGAGGCTTCCACTGCCAGGTAAACGTGCCATCCGCGTCTGTAGTGCCGATCTTTGTCATGCCCAACTCGGTCGCAGGTCCCGCTGGCTCAGGAACTATCCAATCGTAATCATCCGGATTGCCACCTTCCGTGACGGTTACCGTGCCACTGAATTGCCAACCAGGAACATTAATGTAATCGTGGCCATCATAGATCGTCTTCGATATGCTGACAGAACCCGTGCAAAGGGCGAAGGCTATCTCACGCAGGGCGTCTTCCAGGTCGGTTGAAGTCGTTACCGAGTAGTCGGCCGAGCTAAGATCGAGAGTGTCGTCCGGGTATTGAATCGGGCCGGAGATAGTCCACAGGTTTTCTTCAGTCAGAGTTGGATTGGGCAGTCCGACCGCGAACATATGCGAACCCTGGGATTTAACTGCATCAGCCACGACCTCGCCAAAAGGTAGATGGGATGAGATGTTATCTGCATCAATGATCTGTCCAGGACCGTTTGGATCATTATGAGCTGTTGGATTTCCGTCTGTGAAAAAGACAACCATGTCAGCGATCGGTCCTGCAGCATTGATCGAGGCGACCATGTCCAGGGCATCCTCCCAATTTGTATAGTAACTGGGGGTTGAGTTTTCGTCATAGTCAGACGGATTGTAACGTTCATCCGGCGTAGCCCCAATTCCGTTAATGTATGGAGTGAGGATATTGGTCACGTTTGAACTGGTCAACGGCGTATAACCAATTGGATTGCGAGCGGTAGTACTGAACTCAACAATCGCGACCGTCGAACCGGTATCGGCCAAAGCATCTAGGAAACCGTTGGCCGCATTTCGAACTTCTGACGTGATACCGGCCGCTCCGCCAGCGCCATAAATCGAGCCAGATTCGTCCAACACAAAGATCACATTGAGGCTGCAGCCAGGTTCGAGCGGGGGGTTTGTAACTGCCGCCGATGCAGGCAAGGCTATGGACATGCTGAGCAACGTCACCAGGAAAATGAATAGTATGGTTTTACGTGTCACGATTTCACCTCTCATTTAAGAACCATTAAACGCGCCAAGCCAGTCCTGTGTTTATTGGTTATCAATATAGGAGGTAATCAATATATTTGTGCGTTTACTTTGTTGTTCTTTAGGCCTAGGTTTTCGTACAAAAGAGGTGAATTGTTTTAGAACGGTTGATGATGGTAGCAATGCAATTACCTATTCTGAAACCTTGTGGCGTAAGCGATCTAGTATCAGAGTACCCCATATTCAAGTACTACAGAGCGATAAGTAGCATATAAAATGCGTAACTTCAAAGCACATCTATATTGAAGAGAATATAACGGCCCTACCTGAGGTGCTGATCCAAACAAGCGCCGTAATCGACATCTTGTCTTGAAGAAACTAGGATCTGAGTAATAGGAATTTTTTCCTATACATCTTCCTCTGTTAGGTTGCATTGGTAATGGGACTAATATCACAAGGGAGTGATATGACGGTGAACACATTAACTAGAAGGATGCGGTTATACCCGCTCGCTCTGACTGTCTTTGGCGCGATTATCTTGCTCGCTGTTCTTCTATTCTTATTTAACGGGACTGTGGAAGCACTGGGAGTCAATATAGATATAGAGCAGTGTGCCAACGGCCGCTACGGCGAGAACACGACTTGTCACAATGGTGGCAACCATGGCTGGATAACCGGAAACGTCAACGCTCTTAAATCTCAGTACGTCATAGGGGAATTCCTTCCATATCGACGCGTCTATCACGGTCTGTCAGTTGGAAGCGAGTATTGTTTCGGTATGAAGTGGGATATTGCCATTCACGGTTTACCGGCAATAGATTACATAGCCACTTACAACTGGACCATCACCGACGCGAATCCTCTGTGGGATACGATATTTGAGCCAGTTGGCACGAACGTCGTTCCACCACCATCAAGCGCGATAGAGATCCCGAACGATCCCGCCTTGATAACCGGAACGATGAATGGTAATCGTTTCCAGGGCATTACACTTGGAACCTATATCCTAGACGATCCGGATCGGGTGCTCCAGATGTGGGGCGGTACATTGATCTCTGCAGGTCCCTACTCCAATGACGGAGAGTCAGGTGATCTCGCGGATTTCTTCAGCCAGTCGATGGAGTATTGCTTCATCGCCGATGAGGCAGAGGCCGTCTTGGCCTGGTCTGGTCATATGGGTGATCCCGAAGAGTGGCTCGCCCCTGGTAGACCGACAGGCTCTCCCTATCACATGGCCAACGGCACATACAGTGGCATGTATACCCCGCCGAGAACATCCGAAACTGATCTCTCGGCCGTCGCGCCAGATGGGACGGTCACGAACCAGAATTACGGGCGTATGGAACTCCAGCTCGATCTCAGTTCTCCGACCGCGATAACTTTGGACGAAGTATCGCTTCGCAGCGGATCGTCAGGCGCCTTAACTGCCTTTCTCGCGGTAACCGTAGTGGGATTAATATCCCTGACAATCGTCTTCTACCGGATTCGATCCAGGAACTTGGGGGTGTAGGCTGCCCTTGACTAACAAGGCCCTTGGGTATTCGGGGCGTCGTGCCGAGACTTTACTCGTAAGGCACCATAATGTGGAAATCCACCGCAGCCTGGATCGTAACCTGATTTCCAGTTTAAGAGTTGCATCCTCAGAGACACCCCATGACCCTCCTCACTTATCTGAGGATGCAACCTCCTCCCTTAATCTTGCCTTCCTCCCCCACTCAATTCGTTGGCGTTTCCTATCCAGGCCAACGACGATGATCTAATCCTCCTCGCCGATCTTCTCCGCGTCTTTCAAACTGGCATCCGGCGTTGGTGAACCGAGTAAGCGAGCGCTGATCTTCCTGTTGATCCTTCGTAATCTCGACCGGCCTCTTGCCGCCATGTAGCGAGCCTGTTTCCACTGGCGGTCAACTAATGATATCTCTGGCGGAGTGACATCCCATTTAACAACGGAAGCCGCCCATGTAAGCCCACCCCCAAAGCCAACGAAGACAACATTATCGTCTGGTTTCAACAGGTCTTCACCGATGGCCTCACACAAGGCCAGGGGAATTGAAGCGGCTGATGTATTGCCAGTCTTGTTTAGGTTGACGTAGAAGCGCTCAATCGGTATTTTGAGCTTCTTCGCAGCTAATTCGATAATCCTTCCGTTCGCCTGATGGGGAACTATGAGATCGATATCCTCGGTCGTCAATTCGGCTTTTTTCAGCACTTCGAGAACTGAGTCGCTCATCACCTGGGTGGCGAAGCGAAAAACCTGGCGCCCGGACATCTTGATGGTACCGGGCCCCCGACCATTGTGGAAGTACTCTGGACCGAGCGATGGGACCGGGTTGTGATAGACCGCCGGCAAACTCAGTAAGTTTCCGCCGGATCCATCAGACCGGAGGGTCGATGCCATCACGCCACCGGGAATGCTTGAACCCTTAAGCACAACTGCACCTGCGCCGTCCCCAAAGAGAATGCAGGTGGCCCGATCTTTCCAGTCTACCACCCGGGAAAGCGTCTCCGTGCCCACCACGATCGCGCTCTGAATCATTCCAGTCGAGATCGCCTGCGAAGCCATGGTCAATCCATATACAAATCCAGAGCAGGCAGCGCTCAGATCAAAGGCTCCCGCCCGGTTTGCACCAAGGTAGTCCTGCACCCGACAAGCCGTGGACGGGAAGATGTATTCAGGCGTTGATGTGGCCACGATTATGAGATCTATCTGAGAAGGGCGCATGTCCGCAACGGTTAGTGCCCGAGCAGCGGCTTCGAAGGCCATTGTGGCCGTAGTTTCCTGCGTACCTGCGATACGCCTTTCGGTGATACCCGTCCGAGAGTAAATCCACTCGGGTGTCGTATCCACCGTTTCAGCGATTTCCTCGTTAGTCAATACCTTGTCAGGCAGGAAGCTTCCCCAGCCAACAATGTGCGCATATTTCATAAACACCTCTAGTGGACCTTACATATCCCTAAATTGCAGAAACACCGATGTCC
>JBARZW010000182.1:0-17980 GCA_049650305.1 Promineifilaceae bacterium (SeqCode) | reverse complement strand
AAAATCCACGTTCTCAAAGAGGCGAATATCGTCGAAGGCTTTGGCAAGATCATGGGCCTCGAGCACCTTCTTTCCCAATCGTCGACCTGCCAGGGCTATGGCTACGTTCTCATCGCCCCGATCACCGCGGATGAGCTGCAATTCCTCGATTCGTTGTTTCCGGGCCTTCTGTTTGGTGCTACGGGCCATAGCCCCGCGGCGCAGCCACTCTAACTCCCGCCGCAGTAGGTTTTGTCTCTTCTGCTCGGCCGCAGCCAGCCGTTCATGTCTCGTGGTCCGTAATTCAAGATAGCGTTGGTAGTTACCCGGATAGTTGACGAGCTGGCGGCGGTCTAATTCGACGATGCGGTTAACCACCCGGCTTAGAAAATAACGGTCATGGGTTACCATGAGCAACGCGCCAGGGATGGTCGTCAAATGCGCTTCCAACCAATCGATAGCGTCGGCGTCGATATGGTTGGTCGGTTCATCTAGGATGAGCAGGTCGGCCGGGTCTATTAGAGCTCGAGCCAGAGCTACCCGTTTGCCTTGACCACCGCTCAACTCCCCTAGCGGCGCCTCGACATCGGTAATACCTAACTTCGACAGGATCGCCTTCGCACGGGCTTCGGCCGACCATCCATCGGCCCGATCCATTTCATCCACAAGGCCGGCCATGCGCTCTTGCCAAAGCCCGCTATCAGGATCCTGTTGAAGATGGATCGTGGCTTGCTGATAGGCGTGCAGCAGTCGGAGTTTGGGAGAGTCGCCGGTAAAAATATACTCTAGAGCTGTTTGGTCACCGGGCAGCACTGGGTCCTGGGACAGGTACTCAATCCGCACTCCACCCCACACGGTGATCGTTCCCCCTTCTGGCTCATCCAGGCCGGCTATCACCCGCAACAACGTTGTCTTTCCGCTACCGTTAACCCCGACCAATCCAATCCGGTCGCCTTCATTGATCATCAGATCGACCTGGTCGAGCAATTGCCGTTCGCCGTATTCCTTGGTTAATTTCTCAATCGTGACGAGATTCATTTTGATAGTTCATTCGGATCACTTGGTTGGTAGCGTGGGAAGGTAGTCCCGCACTCGCTTCACGGGTCACATCAGACGCCGGTCTATCTTCCGTCATCTGCCCGCTGCCCTCTTAACCCACTACACCTGTCCAGGTCCTGGGTGCGCGGATTCCGCAGTGGGTGTGTGGGGCCGGTTGTGCAGATCCACCGGTTTTTCCGACCGGCGTAAACGCATGTTGACTGCCTCGACCAGGAAGGCGAATACCATGGCGAAATAAGCGTAATTCTTAAGTTGGTTTTCCTCGACTACCTCTGGATTCCAACCCTCGATAACCAACAAAACGCCGATGAGGATCAGGAATGCCAGGGCCAAGATCTTCATTGTAGGATGCTTCTCGACGAAGCGAGCAATCGTCCCGGAGAATACCAACATCACGCCGGCGGCAATCACGATGGCGACGATCATGATCGCTAGTTCGCCAGATATGCCAATGGCCGTAATGACCGAGTCTAAGGAGAAGACGACGTCTATGATGACAACTTGTAAAATAACGGAAGCTACCGTCGTAGCCTGGGCCACCGTCCGTTCCTCTTTATCATCGAGAGCTTCCAACTTCTCATGGATTTCGTGAGTGCTCTTGGCAATTAGGAATAAACCACCGGCTAAGAGTATCAGATCCCGTCCGGAGATCCCATGACCCATGATCTCGAAGAGTGGTCTGGTTAATCCGATCACCCAACTTATCCCTAGCAACAATAAAATGCGGCTGAAAACGGCCAGACCAATACCCATCTGCCTGGCTCGCTGCTGGCGTTCCGGCGGCAGTTTGCCGGTAAGTATGGCGATGAAGATAACGTTGTCGATGCCCAGGACGATCTCCAGGGCCACCAGGGTTAATAAGGCAACCAGACTCGATACGGTAAATAATTCCATTTGCAGCCTATCTCCTACGAAGGTCTATTTCTCGTCGACCTATCCACCGGTATTCTAGTAAGAATCGGGGTGATTGTCACCGGTGATCGCGAAGCGGTGGTCGGCACATGGTGACAATCACCTTCGTACGTTAAAATGCGCACTTGAAACTAATACATGTGGGTACGATCTGTATTTGTACCAGTGCTTGTCGGATTATTTGCCTCCGCACAGTGGGGGAATCGACGGTCTGAGACTATTGAGTCTAAGACTATTAGGCAAGGCCCGCCAAGGTATCCGAGGAAATCGAGAAGAAATGGACAACCGCCATCCTTTGACGCGACTATGGGGATATGCTGGACCACATCGGCGGCAGATAGTATTGGCATCGACATGCTCCGTATTGAACAAAGTCTTCGATTTAGCCCCGCCCATTCTCATCGGGATGGCCATCGACGTCGTCGTCTCTCAAGAAGACTCCTTCATCGCTCAATTGGGCATTACCAACGTAGTCGCTCAGCTTTGGGTCTTGGCTATTCTGACCTTGCTGGTATGGGGTCTGGAATCAGCGTTCGAGTACGCTTACCAGGTCCTGTGGCGAAATCTAGCTCAGACCTTGCAGCACGAGCTTCGTGTCGAGGCCTATTCGCACGTACAAGAGTTAGAGATGGCCTATTTTGAGGATCGGAGTACCGGCGGGCTCATGTCCATCCTCAACGACGATGTCAACCAACTGGAGCGCTTTCTAGATGTCGGCGCTAACGACATCATCCAGGTTGTGACAACGGTCGTTGTTATAGGCGCTATGTTTTTCGTTCTCGCCCCAGAAGTGGCCTGGATGGCCTTTCTGCCCATGCCCTTTATTCTCTGGGGTTCCATCCGATTCCAGAGACGGATCGCCCCCCTATATATGGCGGTACGGGAGCGTGTCGGTATTCTCAACGGCCAACTGTCAAACAACCTTGGGGGAATCGCAACCATCAAGAGCTTCACGGCCGAAGCGCATGAAAAAGAGCGTTTATCCCAATTAAGTGACGACTACCGGGAGAGTAACCGAGACGCCATCTCTCTTAGCTCGGCTTTCGTACCTCTCATCCGCATGATCATTGTCCTGGGATTCATCGCTACCCTGGTCTTCGGCGGGGTTTTAGTTATCCGCGGCGATCTGAGCGTAGGTGCTTACAGCATACTCGTTTTCATGACCCAACGACTACTGTGGCCTCTAACCCGATTGGGGCAGACCATAGATCTGTACCAGCGAGCCATGGCTTCTACAGTACGAGTCTTAGATCTCCTCGATACCGAGTCCACTATCCAGGATGGAACCCTGAAATTACCGGTTGATCGTGTGCAGGGGCACGTCTCCTTCGAAGATGTTAGCTTCGAGTATGGCGGTCACGACATGCCGGTCATTAACCATCTATCGTTGCAGGTGCCAGCCGGTGAAACCGTTGCCCTTGTCGGGGCCACCGGTTCAGGAAAAACCACACTGGTGAAGTTGTTGCTGCGGTTTTATGATATTCAGGCCGGCGTAATCCGGTTGGATGGTCAAGATATTCGTGACCTACGTCTGGTGGACCTTCGAAGAGCCATTGGTTTTGTTAGCCAGGATGTATTCTTATTCCACGGAACGGTGCGAGAGAATATCGCCTATGGCTCCTTTGACGCCTCTCTAGACGAGATTGTGGAGGCGGCCAAGACAGCCGAGGCCCATGAATTCATCACCGAGCTTCCCCAAGGGTATGACACAGTCGTTGGGGAGCGAGGCCAGAAGTTGTCTGGTGGGCAACGCCAGCGCTTGTCCATCGCCAGGGCCGTCCTAAAAGATCCGCCGGTGCTGATCTTGGATGAGGCTACCTCTTCTGTAGATAACGAGACCGAAGCAGCCATTCAACGTTCGATGGAGCGGATTATCGTCGGCCGGACGACGATCGTGATCGCCCATCGCTTGTCAACTGTACGCAACGCGGACCGGATCTTCGTTCTCGAGCGTGGCGTCTTACGGGAGCACGGCCGGCATGAAGAGCTGGTGGTTGGGGATGGCATCTACGCCGGTCTATGGCGGGTTCAAACTGGGGAACGCGTTACAACGAGTGTCTAGGGTGTATAATTAATTGACATTAGTAGCCGGACCTGGGGCTTTAGAGATTACTTGAAGATTTGTAATCGGCTCGGGATATACTGATGATCCCGGAGTAGCTATTCCGGCCCATGGCATAGTCAATCATGAATGAGTGATGGCCCGATCTACTGGTTTCAGTTACCTGACGGTGTGGACCTCGAGTCAAACCGTCCACTCCCACATGCAGGTCGGGCAATCCCTGTGAAACTCGGAGGAGTCTAATGAACCGCACTCGGGTAGTTTTTATTACTATCATCTTCGCTACCGTGTTGGTCATCTTCGTCGCCCTGGCCATCCAGTTCATCGGCGATGACGAGAGCACCGATTCAGAGGAACCCACTCCCCTTCCGGAAGGAACCGTCTTGGTCTCCATCGCCTCGTCCAATACGAAGCAGAATTGGCTCGATCAGGTGGTGGAAAATTTCAACGAAGAGGGTTTTCAGACATCTAGCGACATGGCCATCGTCGCCGAAGTTGAACATGTCACCTCCGGGGGATCTATGAATGCCATCCTGGATGGCGACCTGGCGCCGGTAGTCTGGAGCCCCGGGGATCCCTCTTGGGTGGAACAGATCAATACGACCTGGCAGCAGCGATTTAATAAGGCGATCAATAGCGACGAATGCCAGCCCACGGTCTATGCGCCCCTGGGCTTCGCTATGTGGCGGCCGATGGCCGAAACCCTGGGATGGCCAGATGAACCAATCGGCTGGGACACGATCGTGGATTTGGCCGCGGATCCTGAAGGATGGGCCAGCTATGGCCGGCCGGAGTGGGGTACATTCCGGTTTGGACACACGCACCCGGGATATGCCAATTCGGGTCTGCTCTCCATGACCGCTTTCGTCCATGGCGTTGTCGATAGCGAGGGCCAGTTGGCGCCCGCCCAGGTGTACGAGGCGGAAGAGGCAATGCAGGCTCTCGAGCAGAACACATCGAAATACGGCCGGCAGGCACCAGCCCTCCTTGAATTGATGGCTACTCAAGGACCCAGCTATCTGCATGCCGCGGCCGTGCCCGAATCTGACACCGTTCGATTCAACGTGGAGAGAGGTGATGAGCTCGCATTCCCGCTGGCCTTCATCTTTCCCTCAGGTGGAACCATCTGGGCCAACCACCCCTACTGTATTTTGGATAACGCCGATTGGGTGACCGGCGATCAAGCCGAAGCGGCTGAAATATTCCGGGATTTCTTACTGGATCGCGAACGCCAGGAGCTTGCCGTGGATAATTACTTGCGGCCGCTGGACTCCTCGATCACCCTGCACACGCCAATGGACCTGGATCATGGAACCGATCCCCGAGTCACCACGGAGGTGGTTCCGTCCCTTCCCAGTCCCGATGCCGATGTAAGCGCGGCCGTGATCGATCTATTCAGCATCACCAAGCGAAAAGCAACAGTCATCATCGCCCTGGACACATCAGGTAGCATGGAGGGGGAGAAGATCCAGTCAGCCACGGTATCGACAGCTGAATTTCTGGATCGCCTGGATCCTGACGATGAGGTGGCTCTGCTCACATTCGACGACGAAGTAGTATCCTTGTCGGACCCACTTCCCGTCCGCGATGTGGTGGAAGGGCTGTCCAGTAGGGTAACGAGTCTCATCGCAGATGGAAATACGGCCCTGTTCGCGGCCGTCTGCCAGGCGACGGATATCGCGGCTGCGCTTAAGGCCGAGGACTTAGCCGCCGGAGAATCCCGTCTATATGGCGTCGTGCTCCTCTCCGATGGAGAAGATACGGTCGGGGAGCCTACGGAGAACCAGATGTTCGTTACCTGTCTGCCGACCAACGCCGAGGTTGATGGGGTTAAGATATTTCCCATCGCCTTTGGTGGAGGCGCCGCCGAAGAGGTGCTAGCCCGGATCGCCAATGTAACCGGCGGCCGGATGTATACGGCCGATCCGGCGTCGATCAGCAACGTCTATCTCTCCATTTCGGCCGAGCAGTAGGGGTAGACCTCCGTGTCCTCTGGGGCAGACGGCTGAGCTGCGCTCAGCTTGGCAGTTGCCCTTACAGATAAGCCCATGACCGAACGAACAAATCGAGTGGCATCTCCCTTCTTCGGCAATGCCCCTCTGGTGATCGGCGTGTTGCTGGTTGTAGACAGCCTACACTTTGTCTTCGCCCGATTGTTGGCTTCTCACCTTCCCGGCGTGACATCAGCTTTTTACGTGTTGGCTGTAGCTACCCTTGAGATAACTGTTTTTCTGGCCTTCAAAGGCACCATCAGGCCACGTCTCTTCCTGCAGAACACGTCTTTCTTTCTGGTAATAGGGTTATTGGTCGCGACGGCGACCAGCCTTAATTACATCGCCGTCGGCTACATTGATCCCGGTACAGCGGCCATGTTGGCCCAGACAGCAACGGTTTTTGCCCTGGCATTAAGCGTGATCTGGCTCAAGGAACACCTCTCCTCCGTTGAGATCCTAGGCGCCCTACTCGCCCTTGTAGGCATCTTTATCATCAGCTTTCAGCCGGGCGATTATATACGACTTGGATCGCTAATGGTGCTGGCGTCCGCTTTCATGTACGCTCTGCACGCGGCTATCGTCAAGCGCCATGGGGGAGATATGGATTTTAGCAACTTCTTCCTCTGGCGCGTGGCCTCTACAACCGCCTTTCTTTTGCTGTTCACCACTGTTCGGGGGCAGTGGGTGTGGCCCGGCCGGGAAGCATGGCTAATTATAATAGTTGCCGGAACGGTGGACGTCGTCATCAGTCGGGTGCTCTATTATGTGGCCCTTCGCCGCCTTAAGATGAGCCTCCATACCATCATCCTCACCCTCAGTCCTGTGCTAACCGTCTTGTGGTCGGTGCTTCTCTTCAGTGTACGGCCGACAATACAAGCCCTTATAGGAGGCGCGGCGGTGATTCTAGGGGTCGTGATCGTAACCGTTTCTTTTAGCCGCCGTTCCTAGAAAACCTATTTCTTTCAAGTGTTCACTCGGGGGAGGTTCTATTGAGGGCTATATCTTGGTTGACCTGGCGCAACTTCTGACGCTATTATGTAGGTAGTCAGCGCGAAAAACGGTGGGGGATCCTGATTGTTGGAATCGATGCCAGTAATAAAGGAGGTTCAATATGCTTACAGTGACGGCCATTAAAGCGGATGTTGGCAGTATAGGCGGGCATACGCAACCGTCATCGCAGATGATGGAACTGTCGCGGGATTTGATGGCGCGGGCGGCCGAGGAGGGGATTATCATCGATTTCGATGTGACCCATACCGGCGATGACATCTGCCTATTGATGGTGCACGGGCACGGGGACAGTGCTTCTGAGGTCCACAATCTAGCCTGGCATGTCTTTGAGGCCGCCACTGAGATAGCCCGTGAAGAAGGCCTATACGGGGCAGGTCAGGATCTATTGAAGGACGCCCCTTCGGGCAATGTTCGAGGCGCCGGACCGGGTGCGGCCGAAATGACCTTCGACCCGGAGGCCAAGGAGCGACCAGCCGAGCCTTTCCTGATTTTCACCGCCGACAAGTGTGGGCCTGGCGCCTTCAATTTCCCACTATGGGCTGTTTTCACCAATCCCATGTTCTGCGCCGGACTCCTCATGCCGAAAATGAAGGTCGGTTTCCGCTTCACGGTCATCGATATGGAACATGCCGGGGCCGATCTGACTATCAAGCTAGATTCTCCAGAGCGGCACCTTGATCTGGCCGTTTTACTGCGTGACGAGAACCGTTTCGGGATCCAGGCGATCCATGCCCGCAGTTTCCCCCACCAGCAAGTTGTGTCAGTGTCCACAGATCGCCTGCATACCATTGCCGGAAAATACACGGGGAAAGATGATCCGGTGGCGATCATTCGCGCTCAAGGTATCTTCCCGGCCCCGGAGGAGATCGTCAGCCCTTATATGACCGCACACTTTGTCGCCGGGGATGCGCGAGGTAGCCATCATATGCCCATCATGCCCGTGGCCATCAATACAGCCGTGACCGGTCCCTATTGTTTGCCGCTAATAGCCTGCATGGCCTACTCGGTAAATCGCCATGGCAGACTTTCTGAAGGCGTCGACATCTTCGGCAATGTGGCCTGGGATGCAACCCGGTTGAAGGCTCAGCGCAAGGGCGAAGATATTCGCCAACAAGGTTTCGTCGGGCCGGCTATGTTGCCTATTCAGGAACTCGAATACAGCGATTTCAGGGATTCGTTGGCCGGGCTAGAGGCCGAATTCGAACTGCAGGAATAACTGGTAGATCGAGGCGGTTTGGAGCTGAGTTGAGCTTTACGACTTGACTGTCCCGGCTCGGAGCGGCTCCTGAGGGGCCGCGAAAAGCTAGCCAGGCCGCCGGTTGAAGATCGACCCCTGCCGCTTTGAGGTTAGCAGATAAGCTGCCAAGGCGCCCCCAATAAAGCCGAATAGGTGACCTTGCCAGGATACGCCATAGGTTAAAGGCAGGACTCCCCAGATAAGACCGCTATACAGCATACCGACGACCAGGGCGACGAAGATCGAGGTCAGGCTCCACTCGAAATAGGCTCGTAGCAGAAGGAATCCCAGAAAACCAAAGATCAGCGCGCTCGCCCCGATGTGGACCGTACCCGAGCCACCCAGAAACCAGACACCCAATCCACTCACCAGTAGGACCACTCCCGTGACGATGAAGAAATCCGTGGTGCTCCGCATCATGACAAGCCAGCCCAGGATGATAAAGGGAACCGTGTTAGCCAGCACATGTCCGAAGTCTGCATGTAGAAAAGGCATGAATAGGATGCCTCGCAGGCCTGCCAGGGTGCGCGGTTGTATTCCATAGGCGTCAAGCGAATGATCGAAGATGATCAAGTCGATGAGCTCCAAGAGCCAGATGAGCAGAATGAATCCCCCCAGGATGATGGCCTGGTTCCTCAATCTACGACCCATGTCCGCCAGCCCTCTTCCGGCCGATACGTCGCCTGTTCCTAAGCCGCTGTCACTTTCCATCGGTTTATAATACATGGCTGATAACATTCATGCACCTTTACCCTCAAATACGAGCGAGTATGGTGCTTGGTTTCAAAACCATGCCCCTTTGGTGGTCGATCAGGGTTCGGCTAGGGGCTGGTCATTGGTCATCGGTCGTTGGGTCGCTGGTCGCTGGCTCAGCAAAGCTGAGCTTGGCTCAACAGCGTTGAGCATGGTCGTTAGTCGTTCGTCATTGGTCGTTGGTCGTTGGTCGGCTCAGCTAAGCTGAGCATGGGTCGTCCATTTCCCCTAAAGCGACTTTCCGCTTGGGGCGTTATATAATCAGGTATGCCTACTTTCTTTCAATACCATCCTGATGTGCTGGCGAGCTATCCAGATATCGTCGGCGGCGTCATACTGGCCGAAGGCGTGACGAACGGACCCACTCCGGCGGGTCTTCTCCAAGCTTACGAAAAGGAGCAGCGAGCCGTTCTCGATCGAATTGGCGATACACCTCTCAGCGAGATCGAGTCGCTAAGCGCCTGGCGGCGGGCTTTCCGCTCATTTGGAGCCAATCCCACCAAATACCGCAGCGCGGCCGAGGCTCTACTGCGACGCCTCACCAAGAAAGGAGACATCCCTTCGATCATCAGCCTGGTTGACCTGGCCAATATGGTCAGCATCCGTTACGCGCTGCCGGTGGCGGCCTTCAACACGCAATCGATTCAAGGTCCCGTAACCGTTCACTTTTCCGATGGATCCGAGTGGTTCAGGCCGCTTGGTCGGGGCGAGCCGGAACACCCGGCCGAGGGGGAAGTCATTTTTTCTGACCAGAATCGAATGGTCGTCGCCCGCCGTTGGTGCTGGCGGCAGAGCGTCGAAAGCGCGGCCGGACCGGAGACGACCAGGGCCCTCATCACCGTCGAAGCACAGCACCCGGCTGGTCGACAGGAAGTCGAGGAAGCGTTGAGCGACCTGTTGGAATTATTGACCGCCTTCCCGGGTGGTTCTTTCCAATCAGCCGTCCTGGACGTAAACCATCCTGCATTTAAAGCAGCGTAGAACCTAGAAACCCGGTTTCTCCAAAAAACCGGGTTTCTTTTGGGAATTCTCAAAACCGTCAACATTTTTCCAAAAACCGTCAACAAATAGTAATCTTCATCGATTCTATGTTATGCTGTGCTTAAGTCGTTGACAGATTCTCGTCATCATACTCGCGTCCAATATCTTTGCACACATTGGGTAGATCAGTAAAGTAAGTTCTCTCATACCGCTCACGTCTGGCCCTTCTTCCGTCGATCAGTCCTGGAGGCAGATCTATGGCTTCGCTAAAGTTGTCTTTTTTTGGTCCTATTCAAAACTCACTTGAAGGCCTCCCTTTGGAGGGCTTTCGAACCAATAAAGTACAGGCCCTGCTGATCTATGTTGTAACAGAGCCTAAGGCCCATAGCCGCGAAAGCCTGATGGCCTTACTTTGGCCCGGCATGCCAGGACGATCCGCGCGCCATAATCTGCGCCAGATCCTTTACCACCTCCGAAACGCCATCCCCGAGTTGCCTGCTCTTGGAAGCCCGGAGAATGCTTCACCGGTCCCCCTGTTACTAGCCAACCGCCAAACCATTCAGATCAATCCGGTGGCCGATGTAGAGAGCGACGTACGGCTCTTTCAATCACTCCTCGAGGAGATTGAAGTTCACCAGCACCTTGATCTGCTCATCTGTACCGCCTGCCGCCGGCGAATGGAGCAATTAATCGAGCTTTATCGAGGCGATTTTCTGGCAGATTTTTACCTTGAAGATAGTAACGATTTTGAGGATTGGGCCCAAATTCATCGAGAAGCTTACCGGCGCAGAGCCCTCGATGCCCTTGATACCCTCACCACCATCACCACCCGTCAGAAACAATACCCGGAAGCACGGGTCCATGTCGAACGCCAGTTGGAGATCGATAATCTTCGCGAGGGTGCCTACCGCCAACTCATGGAGATCTTGGCTTTATCGGGACAGCGCGAAGGGGCCCTTGCCGTCTACGAGAAAGCCCGGCGTCTTTTGGCCGAAGAATTGGCCATGGCCCCGTCGACCAGGACCACGGAGATATATGAGAAGATCTTGGATGGCGACCTGAATTTTGAGACTCCGATGGCCCAGGGCGTCCGTGGCTACGAGCTCAAGGATGAGATAGGTGAAGGCGCTTATGGTTCCATCCACCGCGCCGTCCAGCCAGCCATCGGCCGGGAGGTGGCGGTCAAAGTCATCCGCCGCAAATATGCCAACGACCCCGAATTCATCCGCCGTTTCGAGGCCGAAGCCCAGACCGTCGCTCGCCTTGAACACCCCTACATCGTCCCTCTATACGACTACTGGCGAGACCCTGACGGCGCCTACCTGGTCATGCGCTATCTTCGCGGCGGCAATCTTCTCACATCCCTGGAATCTGGTCCTTGGAACCCCGAACCGGCCGTCAGGTTGCTCGACCAGGTCGCCAGCGCCTTAAGCGCCGCCCACCGCCAGGGCGTGATTCACCGGGACATTAAACCGGCCAACATCTTGCTCGACGAAAGCGGCAACGCCTTCCTCTCCGACTTCGGCATCGCAAAGGACCTAACGGGCGAGTTGCAGCTCACCATGGAAGGCGCCATTCTGGGCACCCCCGACTACATCTCCCCCGAGCAGATAAAGAACGAACCAATCGGTCCTCAGACCGACATCTACAGCCTGGGCGCTGTCATGTACGAGACCCTGACCGGTGAGAAGCCCTTTCCCGATTCGTCCATCGCCAACCTCATCCACAGCCATCTCAGTGAGCCAATGCCCCTGGTAAGCACCACCCGCCCAGATATACCGCCCGAGATAGACGCCGTCATCCAGCAGGCCACGGCTAAGGACCCGGCTGATCGCTATGCCGACGCCATCGCGATGGCCGAAGCTTTCCGCCGGGCCATTCAAGGAGATGTGTCCAGAGGACTGGACTTGGGAGTGGGCTTGGAGATGGTTCCCATCTCCAGCGTTAGCGAGATCTACAACCCCTACAAAGGCCTGCAAGCCTTCCAAGAAGCAGACGCCGACGACTTCTTTGGTCGTGAAACCCTGGTCGACCAACTAATCGCCCGCCTCGCTCCCTCCCCCAAACTGGGGGAGGGCCGGGGAGGGGATCACTTCCTGGCCGTCGTCGGCCCTTCTGGCAGCGGCAAGTCCAGCGTCGTCAAAGCCGGCCTCATTCCTGCCCTGCGCTCTGGGGCCTTGCCCGGATCCGACAAGTGGTTCGCGGCCGAGATGGTCCCCGGCACGCACCCTTTAGAAGAACTCGAGCTGGCCCTCTGGCCCGTGGCCGTCGACCCCCCACCTTCTCTGGTCGAACCCATGCAGAAAGACATCCGGGGCATGCTGCGCACCATCCGCCGGGTGCTTCCTGACGAGGAGGACGCCCAGTTATTGTTAGTCATCGACCAGTTCGAGGAACTTTTCACCCTGGTCGACGACGACGACCGGCGGACCTTCTTCCTGGACAGCCTGCTCGCGGCTATAAGCGCCCCCCGTAGTCCGCTTCGTGTGGTCATCACCCTGCGGGCCGACTTCTATGACCGGCCATTACAGCACCAGCGCCTGGGCCAGCTGATCAAGGATAACACCGAGATCGTCCTGCCCTTGACTCCCGAGGAGCTTACCTGGGCTGTACAAGAACCGGCTCGTCGCGTCGGCGTCGGACTCGAGTCAGGACTGGCGCCGTCCATCGTGGGCGACGTGTCCGACCAGCCTGGTGCTCTCCCACTGCTCCAGTATGCCCTTACCGAGCTCTTCGAGCGCCGCCAGGACCATCACATGACCCGCTCCGCCTACCAGGAAATTGGAGGTGTTCTGGGCGCCCTCGGCCGGCGAGCGGAGGAGATCTACCAAGGCCTGGGCAACCCAGGCCAAGAATCCTCCCGCCAGCTCTTCCTCCGTCTGGTCACCCTGGGCGAAGGCGTCGAAGACACAAGACGACGAGTGCTCCGCACAGAACTCGCCGCACTGACGAATGACGAAAGACGGGGGACGTATGAATCCCCCGGCGTCTTGCCTTCGTCGTCCGTCCTTGGTCCTTCGTCTCTGATAGACTCTGTTATCGATCATTACGGTCTCGCCCGATTGCTGACTTTCGACCACGACCCAATCACCCGGGGACCGACAGTGGAGGTAGCCCATGAAGCGCTTTTGAGAGAGTGGACTCGACTGCGAGACTGGCTAGATAGTAGCCGCAACGACGTCCGCATGCAGCGCATGCTGGCCGGGGCGGCCGCCGAATGGGCCGAAGCTAATGAAGGTCCCGGCTTCCTCCTTCGCGACGCCCGGCTTGACCAATTCGCCGGATGGGCCGAGAGCAGCACCGTGGCCTTGACCCAGGACGAGGGTGCGTTTCTGCGACGCAGCATCGCCGCTCGCGAAGCCCGCCGGGACGAAGAGGAAGCGCGCCGGCGGCGGGAGTTGGAGACAGCCCAAAAACTAGCCAAAACCGAACATGCCCGAGCCGAGGAACAGGCCAAATCCGCCGGCCGTCTGAGAAAGCGGGCCTTTTTGCTTTTGGGAGCGCTGGTCGTTGCCGCCGTCCTGGCTATTGCCGCAATTTTCTTCGCTAATCAGTCTGGTCAAAATGCCGACGAAGCCCTGGCCAATGCTGACCTGGCGACCACCCGCGAGGCCGAAGCACTGGCCGAAACCGAACAGCGAGCCATCGCCCAGGCCGAGGCCGAGCGCGAAAAAGAACAGGCCGAATCCCAAGCGGCCCTGGCAACTTCACGGGAGCTGGCCTCGGCTGCGGTGGCCAATTTAGAAGCCGATCCCGAGCGTAGCGCCCTGTTGGCCCTGAAAGCACTGGATGTGGTTTACACCCAGGAAGCAGAAGAGGCTCTCCATCGCTCCTTGCCCAGGTTGCGGGTCCTAAACACGTTGTCGGGCCACGAAGACATGGTTAACGATCTGGCCTTCAGTCCCGATGGCACCCGCCTGGCCACGGTCAGCTCAAACGCTACGGCCAAGATTTGGGATACCGAAACCGGCCAGGAACTCCTGTCACTGGAAGGCCATGAAGAGTGGATCGGCCAGGTTGCGTATAGTCCGGACGGCACGTTCGTGGCTACGGCCAGCGACGACAGCACAGCCCGGATCTGGGACGCTGCCACCGGTGAGGTATTGTTGATCCTGGATGGCCACAAAGATAACCTCAATCTCCAGATTCCAGAACTGCCCCCAGCCGTTGGTGACGTGGCAATCAGCCCCGATAGCACGTTGGTGGCCACCGCCAGCAACGACGGAACGGCCAAAATCTGGGACGCAGCTATAGGCCAAGAGTTGCGGACAATCTCGGGCGATGATCATATCGTGGGACGCGTGACCTTCAGCCCAGACGGTGCCCGTCTGGCCCTTGCTGGAAGCGACGGTTTTGCACAGGTAATCGAGGTCGCTACAGGGGAGGTTCTCTTCACGATGGTCGGGCACGAATCGACCTTCTTTTCCGGCATCGCCTACAATCCGGAAGGAACAGTGCTGGCTACAACTGCGGATGACCAGACAATGCGCCTGTGGGATGCTGAAACCGGCCAACAGTTGGACGTCTTTCCTATCGGGGATTCCGCTGGGGTCGAGTTTAGTCCAGATGGTTCTAGGCTGCTAACACATAGTGTTGACGGCACAGCCAGGATCTGGGGTGTCGCTACCGGCCGGGAATTGCTTACCCTGGTCGGCCATCAGGACCGGGTCTGGGGGGCCACGTTTAGCCCTGACGGCGAACGAGTGGCCACCGCCAGCGCCGATCATACGGCAAAGATCTGGGATCTAAGCCCGGATCACGAAGTGCTTACCTTGACGCCTTTCCCTGAGGCAACGCCTGGTGAATTATCCGCTCTAGCTATTAGCCCTGATGGGTCAATCCTGGTCACTGCCGGCTCCGCTGGGGGGGTCTTGCTGTGGGATTTTGGCACCGGCCAGGAGATCATGAAGCTGGCTGGTCACGAAGCCTGGGTGGGCGGGGTTAACTTTAGCCCCGATGGCGCATTGCTCGTCACTGCGGCCGACGATCAGACGGTCAAGGTCTGGGACGTGCAAACCGGAGAACTGCACCACACCCTGGAAGAACCTGGTGGCTTTATAAATGACGCCGCCTTCAGCCCCGATGGTTCGCTCATCGCCGGCGTAGGATTCGACCAAAACGCCTACATCTGGGATGCCAGGAGCGGCGACATCTTGTATGTGATGCCCCTGAAGGAAGCCGCATGGGGCATTGCCTTCAGCCCGGATGGTTCCTTGTTGGCCACGGGCGACATCGAGGGAACTATCTCCTTGTGGGATGTGGCCACCGGCGAACCATTACGGGAAATAGTGTATGATCCCAATAGATTTGCAAGCACATACCGTATCGCTTTCACGCCCGACGGCGCTAAAATGATCGTTTCCGCACTCGACGGAACGGTCAAGGTCTGGGACCCGCAGAGTGGCGAGGAGTTACAGACAATCAAGGCTCACCAGAGCCTTATCTGGGGGATGGATCTTAGCCCAGACGGCCGTACTTTGGCCACGGCTGCCGGCGATAGTACAGCTCGATTATGGGATCTGCAATCAGGAGAACGGTTATTGACGCTAGGAGAGTTTTCCGACCCGTTGACTTACGTGATTTTCAGCCAAGACGGTAGCCAGCTGGTTACGGCCGGCATGGATGGAACCGTTCGTGTTTACGAGCTAATGCTCGATGAATTAGTAGACTTGGCCCAATCCCGACTGACACGATCCCTCACGGACGAGGAGTGCCGGCAGTATCTGCACTTGGAGGTCTGTCCGTAGCACACCATCGTCTTATAGGAGCTGGTCCAGCCTCTGAGATTGGAATAGTCAATACTTAATAGACAAAGCTAACGTCCAAAACGGTCGTCCTGGACGTGAACCGACCGGCGTTCAAAGCAACGTAGAAACCCGGTTTTTCCAAAAAACCGGGTTTCTTGATTGTGGCAAGCTGCTTGCGGCAAGCTGCTTGTGCCAAGCTTGTTGTAATAATGCCCAGGACACTCTACAATGGTGTCAACCCTTGGAACCCACCCTTCAAAAGATAAGAACATCACCAAGAAACCGGTCACGGAGTTGCGTGTGAATCCAATCGCCAAGAAACAGTATAAGAGAGTACTGAATACTGGCACCAGAGCCCGGCCGATGAGCAGTGGCGTCTTGTCCTATCCGGAGAAGATCCGGCTCTCCGACAATATCGCCTATTTTTTCTGAAGATCCCCTCCGGCCCCCGCTGTAAGCTCTGCAACGCCCCCTTTCATGGACTAGGCGCCCCGCTTATGCGGCTTATGGGCAGAACTTCATCGAACCTGAATCCCCTTTTCTGTAGGGTTTGCCTGGAGACGACCCCGATCGGCGGAGCAGAAACGGACCTGACGATGCTGTTTGCGGACGTGCGAGGATCCACTGGATTGGCCGAGGGTCAAAGCCCGGCCCAATACAGCCGGTTGATTAACCGGTTTTACGTAGCTGCAGCCGAGGTGCTCACCCACACGGACGCCATCATCCCCCGTTTTGCCGGCGACGCGGTCATTGGATTGTATGTCCCCGGATTTGCCGGCCCGGAGCACGCGAGGCTGGCCGTGGAGGCTGCTCACCAGATCCTCCGGAAAACCGGCCATGGGGACCGAAATGGTCCCTGGATCCCGGTTGGCGTGGGCGTTCATTCAGGAGAAGCCTACGTGGGTAAGATAGGGAGCGAGGGCGTGGCCGATATCACCGCCCTGGGAGACAGTGCTAACATAGCCGCTCGCCTCTCTTCGGCGGCCGGGCCTGGTGAAGTCCTCATCAGTGACGCCGCCTTCACGGCAACCGGTAGTGATCAGAACGATCTGGAGCATCGCAGGCTGGAGTTGAAGGGCCGGAATGAGCCGGTAGATGTGTGGGCTCTCCGCATCTCGTCCTCTTAGCTAGGCGATACAAACCTGTCCTACCCCTCGAGTTCAGATCCCTACCTCTTCACAATGGTGACATCCCTTGGCTTCAAATTCCTGCGCTTAATCTGTCCACCATAATGATACAGGTTTGATAAGACCACCGAGTCTTGCATCTGGCACGTCTAACAGTCGACCGAAGAGCTGGTCGATTACGCCAAAGTTTGTTGAACTTTCCACGAACTGACGGCCGAAGAACGAGAGCAGTTCGGTCTGCAGGATCGCTAAGTCTATCACTGCTCTTTTTCAAGGTTGCTAGCAAGGAATCTCCTCCGGTCGTTCCTCCCCAGATCCCTTTACTATTTAGTTCTCGGAGAAAAAGCCCCATATGCTATACTTTGTCAAGGGTACACTATCATGGATGAACAGGTTGCAGAGACGGTAGCGGGCTATGCCAGAGCGGCCGAGTTTCTGGAGAAAGAGCGAAGGGAGCGCCTGGCTAAGCTGACGGTTGAAGAATCACGAGCCATCTTCGCCGAGCTGGTTGAAAGCGGCGACAGCATGCCTGTCAGTGATGAAGATGCTCAGCGGTTGCTTCGATGGCGTCTTGAAACAAAGATAGCCGTCCGCAGGGCTTTTAGGCGGTTAGCTCAGGCTAAGGGTTGGATGTGAATTCCCGAGATCGTGCGGCCTGGGAAATACACGGCTTTTTCATGGGGCTGGGTGTGAAGTACGCGATCATTGGCGGCATGGCCGTTCAATATTGGGGAGAACCGCGTTTCACGCAAGATATTGATCTTACCGTGTCGGCACCGTTAGACGATCTCGAAGGATTCATCCAGCGCATTCTCGATCACTTCGCTCCGCGCATTGATGACGCCCTGGACTTTGCTAAAGAGAATCGCGTCGTCTTGGTAAAAAGCGCCAACGATTACCCCCTTGATATTGCCCTTGGACTACCGGGCTATGAGGATGAAATGCTGCGACGCTCGGTCGAATATACTATCGCACCTGGCAAAGAAGTCTTTATTTGTTCAGCTGAGGATCTGATCATTCACAAGGCTTTCGCCAGTCGGGCACAGGATATCCGCGACATTGAGGGTATAGTTTACCGTCAGCTCGGCGGGTTGGACGATGATTACATTCGACGATGG
>JBARZW010000181.1:0-9990 GCA_049650305.1 Promineifilaceae bacterium (SeqCode) | reverse complement strand
CGGCCGTCCGCTCTGCATGAGCGGCCATAATAACGCGACCAGGACTCACCGCCAGGCAGTTAACCCCGAATGGACCGTCTCGGGGATCAGCTTCCACAGTACGAATACCGAGTTCCTTCAGCTTTTCTAGGAACCGCCAGGGTAACTCAAAGCTGAAGGCCAGCGCCAGGTCCACATCCACCATCACGAAGGCGCCGTCGATATGCAGCCCGTAACCGAGATTGTCAATGAGGTACAGCTCAACTCCCTGGGTCTTTAGCACTTCGCCAAGCTGGCGCGCCCCCTCCATCTCGCTGCGATGGCCGATGCCAACAACGGCCGTTTCCGGATTCAGCCAGGCGAAACTCCCCCCTTCCATCAGCCCGGTCCCGTGAATAGTATGCAATATCGGCATCCCCAGACTGGCCAGCGTGCGCGTAAAGGGCAACTCCTCTCCGCGCCGGTAATCGATGCCAAAGCGGCCGATGATCGCCCCGCCTTTGGTGATAAGCGCCGGATCCCGGGTGAAGATTGATTTCGTCAAGTGGGGGAGCGGGCTTTGCAGGTGCACGACCTCCACTCCTTCGGCCTCCAGGGCCGCCACCAACCCATCATGCTGAGCTTGGGCTAGTTCCAAATTCGGGCGATCGCGATCGGCCCAGTACCAGCTCATCTCCGGGCCGATCCAGGCCCGGGCTTTTTCCACATACGCCCCGCCAGACATCATGACATCCCATTCCCGGCCCGGCCGGCTCACCAACACGGTCCGCAGACGCCCAACGTCGTTATTGATGCCCCATCGACGACCCCACACCTTCTCCAGCATCTCCGCTGATTCCAGAGCCGGTGTCCCTGTCCCAGGATTATTTCGGTGCATATATTGGTAGGCTTCCTCGGCCAACCAGGGATCCCTTTCACTCATTGCTAGTACTCCATCTGAACATGCTCAATGAGCATTTATCGGCCTGCTATCCAATGAAGGCTTTCTTCCAAGGTAAAGGCTTTGGTAGAGAATAGTTGGGAACCTGACTACGCATGCGCAACCGTCCCGCAAATGTTCTCCGAAAAGTCTGACGCGAACGATAAAACATGTTCCAATATTGAACCACACCTTGCTTAATGATACCGTATGCAAACTCATTTCCACAGCCATATTGTGTTCTTTGATATTCAGAATGAGTTTCCGGAACTCCTCCTGTGGAGGGGAAGCACAAGCGCCATTTATGACATCCATGCCTGGCGTCAAGAGATGCACCTAATGAGTAATTCTAGTTGTCATTGGTGGTAGTGTTCTTACATCACATATAGACAACCCCCATCTCCGCCCCCGCCATTTGGTGTAACATCGTCCTTCATGAGACAATGGTACCCCCTGCTTGGTTAGACAAGTTTTGGTTTGATCTACCCCTATTCTACCAAGCAAGAATTTTTCAATGCCTCTAAAATTGCTGTTCCAGCGATCATCATTTATGGTACAATGCGGCTTGCATATTATCCGGTCGGTTAATCTCACCAATAGGGAAATTAAAGATGCGCAAGCAACAAATTCGCTGGGTTTTTATCTTTGTTTTTTTGCTCATATTCTCCGGTCTGGCATGCAACGTGCTCGGAGGTGAAGAGGCGACGTCAACGCCAGAACCTCAACCAGACGTGGTTCCAACGACGCAACCTACGCCAGAGTCTAAGCAAGAGGAACCAACGCCAGAGGCAACTCCAACCGAGATATCTACCGGCGCTGTGTCATCCCTTGACGATTTGGAGAGCGCGGTGATTCAGATTGTGGCCGAAGGCAGTTTTGTCGATCCTGAGTTTGGACTGCAATTGAACGCGCCGGGCAGGGGATCCGGCTTCATCATCAGCAAGGAAGGCATTGCCGTAACCAACAACCACGTCGTCACCGGTGCAGCCTTGCTAAGAGTGCATGTTGCCGGAGAGAGCGAACCTCGCAATGCACGTGTTCTCGCCGCCTCCGAGTGCTCCGATCTGGCCTTAATCGATATTGAAGGGAGTGGATTCCCATTCCTGGAGTGGTACGACGGTGATATCTCGACCGGTCTCGAGATCTTTGCTGCTGGCTTTCCATTGGGCGATCCGGAGTTTACGCTTACGAGCGGCATCATCTCCAAAGATAAGGCCAATGGCGAGAGCACCTGGTCATCCGTAGATGCTGTGCTCGAACACGATGCCACTACTAACCCGGGTAATTCAGGTGGCCCAATTGTAACAGCCGACGGCAAAGTGGTGGGCGTTCACTACGCCGGCAACTCCAGCACGCGCCAGCAATTCGCTATTGCCCGAGATGAGGCTCTGGGAATCTTAGCCCTGCTCGAGGCGGAACAGGACGTGACGTCTATTGGTGTCAACGGCTCTGCCGTTAATGATGGGCAAATCTCCGGGATCTGGGTCTCGTCGGTGAAGTCAGGCTCGCCGGCCGACATTGCCGGCATTCAAGGCGGAGATATTATCAACACCATCGAAGGATTGGTACTGGCTACGGACGGCACGATGGCCGACTACTGTGACATCCTCCGAAGCCATAGGGCTGAAGACATCCTAAGCATAGAGGTGCTACGTTATGCAACTCAAGAGGTTCTTGCGGGTCAACTCAACGGTGACGAGCTAGCCCAGGTCTTCTCCTTTGCCCAGGAGATTGAGGATCAGGTAGGTGGTGGCCTAACGGGAGATGATGCCACGTATGACGAGTACGTTGAGGTGTCAGACGATACCGGGACCTTGGTAATGGAGGTGCCAGTAACCTGGTCAACGGATGTCGACGGCAGCCCGATTCTTGATGACGATGGCAGCATCCTGGCTGCCTCAATTCAGGCTTCCATCAATCTTGAGGACTTTTGGTCTACTTATTCGACACCAGGTGTCGTTTTCTACGCCTCAGACTCAGGGGGTCAAGCGTTAGACATGGCCGCCACGTTAGACGAATTGACCGGGAGTTATGAGTGCACCTACGATGGACGGTATGATTATGATGACGGGGTCTATATCGGGTTCTACGATCTCTACGTAGATTGTGGTGGCGTGGGCAGCGTCATTGTTGAACTCGCCGCCGCACCAGACGGGCAACAATACTTTACCTACCTGCTCATACAAGCCGTGACCGAAGCAGACCTCGATGCTCTTGACCACATCCTGGATACATTCTTCGTTCTGGAGGAATAGACAACAGTGGTCAGCCAATAGGCCACCGGTTGCTTGAACGCCCGGTTTGACATAGAGGTGTCAGCCGGTAATCGAGATCCAACAGGTTGATTAGGTCCGGTCAGATCACAAACTGATGATCACCCGCCCGGGTCGGGACTTCGCCAAAGTATAGGCTGCCAACTTCCGTATTATATCGCACGATGTCGCCACATCGGCCCAAAGGATTCATTCTACGCTACTTGTAGAGGTTGAGAAGCTCTACCTTCACACCTATTACCGATAGCCCAACCATCGGGAGCCAGTGCACGTCCGACATATCCTCCACACCCAGGGCCAGGGCTGTATACTCTAATGAAAATCGGGATGCTTGAATTCGGAGGGAGCAACTGCATAGTAAGGCTATGTGTCAATTTGCCGGAATCCAAGATCGAACACCGTGGATACTAATTATTTTGATGGACAATAACCCTCTCTTCGATTATCGCTGCACAGGTCCATAATGAAGTTAAATGGTCAAGGGGACGTGGGAAATGGATGATAGAAAGCTCGACAGGATTGAGATAAAACCGATTGGTTTCGTGCGTCGAATGTCTGCTGAAGATGATGAAAAAGATAGAAGCCTTGTCTCTGAGATCGTTCTAACCAGCGGTCTTGCCAGAGCCTTGGACGGAATCCATGAGTGGTCTCATATCTTTGTCATCTACTGGTTGAACAGAGTGATGCATAATGACCAACCTGTGCTTCACTTCCCTGGCTCTAAGCCGCAGTCATCACCGGTAGGAATCCTCGCTACGAGGGCGCCAATTCATCCCAATCCGATTGGTTTAACCTTGGTTGAACTCATTAAACGGGAGGAAAATGTCCTTCTCGTACGAGGGCTTGAAGCCTATGATGGGACTCCTGTCTTGGACATCAAACCGTACCCTGATTGGGAACATGGGCGGTTCATAGTTGTCACGGATTTCAGGGTTCCGGAGTGGTTGAGGAGGAAAATTTCGAAGAGTGAATGAGTTTGTCCCTGCCCCACGGCCGGTGCCTATTCATCGAGTAGCGGTCAGCCGATTTGATCTTTCTTGGCTGAAACGGTCTGGAATGCGAGAATAGGCGTAACCCTTGTCACTCGGAGGATAATGTTGGAAATCACAAAGGACACTCGCGTTTCCGAAATTCTGAAAGAATATGGCGATATCGCCCCCGTGATGGAAGTATTTGGCGTCAAGCGTGTAGGTCGCTATTCACTGCGTAGAATGTTGACGAAGGCGCTAACTGTCGAAACGGCAGCCCGGGTTCACCGCGTCCCCCTGGACGAGTTTCTGGAGACGCTAAATAAGGCAATTGCCACCGTAGAAGCCAATGGAGGCTTGGATAGCCAACAAGCATAAACGGCTAGCGTCAGCCTGTATCTCAATCAGTACGCCCAAGCTCGATTAGTCATAAGGCCTTAGCCTTCTCGACTTCGAGAAGAACACTCCTCAAGGCCGCAATCCGATACATAGCCTTCCGCTGCCTCCGTCCAGGGCTTTGCCATCGCTAGAGCCACTCGTATCGGGTCTCACGCCCCCCACGACCTCAAAGAGAATCACATACGCCCACAATGAGACAGAAAACGTCAAACACTCATTCTATGCTATCATGTGGATGCAGATGTATCGAGCAACTATCGTATAGATCTGGATCATTTAAAAGAGCCTCGAATGAATACTTTGCAGCAATATAATCAAGGCCTTGGGAACGACGAACTTCAGTGGGTTCAGGTTGCTGAGACGCTTGGAGCCTCAGAGATTTAGTTGATTATGGAGTACCTGCACGCTAACGGAATTCAAGCGGTGGCGATTGAGACTAGATCTTTCGCATTGATCACCGGTGCAAATAGTACGGCCCGAGTGATGGTGCCGGAAGAGGATGTCGGACCGGCTTTAAATCTATTGGAACCCGAGGATGGCTTTGTTGCAGAAGAGGAAGGTGCTGAAGAACTTGACTCCACTTCTTCGGCCTCTGCTGTAAACAAGACAGTTTTGGGAGCAACTGCAATCGCCTTCAATCCATTAGGGGCGGGTATTGCCTATGCAATATCCAAGACCATAAGCACGGAAGAAGAACAAACCGTTGGCAATCAGGTTGACTGCCCTGAATGCGGGGTTGGCCTGGAGTTATCTGATGATGAACTAGTAGAGAGGCGGTTTACCTGTCCGGAGTGTGATCAAGTCATAGGACTGGATGATTTCGTGATATGTCCCTCATGCCGATCTGAATTAGAGTTGGATGCAGTTGAGCAATCTCGCGGTTGGTATATCTGTCCAGAATACTGGCGGGTCGTATGCACAAAGCGTCCCTGATCGAGAAGACGCGAGGGCTGTCCCACTATCAAGAGCTCGCGGTTAGGTGCGTGACGCGCGCACAGATGGAATGCTCACCTCTTCTTAAACTGTGGCACCCCGTTTTCTTTTTTCGCTAACTACTCTGCAGCAACTCATCCTGACTCAATGAGTGCCTAGACTGAAAAACTCTAACCGGATTCTATTACCAATCTACTTCACTCCAATTTCAACAACAATCGGCTCTCTATAGTTTGCATGACCAAGAAAAACGCCGATTTCCAGCCCACCTTTTCTTGTAAGCATCAACCGTGCGAAGGGTCTTGATAGTTGTTTCATTCATAGAACTCGGCGTCAGAAAGCTCGTCCGCTCAAACCGGAGCGGCTGCAGGTGCAGACTCAAGCATGGCTTTTAACTGCTCCAGATTCTTCTGATGGGACCTTTTCGATGCATTCAGCGTAATCGGATCCAGCAATCGCGAGAGCAGCACCTCGGATTCCATCTCTATCCGCTCGGTTACCAGCGTTCCGGTCTCTGTTTCCTCGAATACCTTTACAGACATATAGGGCATCGAACACCCAGCCTGGTAAGCGTATGACTGGTTTGGCTCATTAGTGACGACTTCAGATGGAATCTCCATGAATCTGCCCATGATTTTGACCTACACCATATAGAGGGCGCCAACCGCTGCCTGATCGCTCGAGGTAAGCCCGCCGTCTTGGAACACGTCGTTCCACTCGGGTAGGTGTTCTGCATCGATAGGTTTGGCGAAAATCTCTTTAATGGGTCGGTCCACTGTGATACTAATTTCCGCGGTTGGCGTGACTAATACTCCGTTGTTTAGATGAAACCTCTCAGGATTTTGAAACTGCTGCTCGTCATCTCCCAGACAAAAAATCGAGAGGTTCAGGTTTGCTTAGAAATCGGGAAGAACGAGTACAATAACCGTCAGAGAGTGGCTAGGGAGTAATGAAGAATCTTACTATCGTACGATCAGGGTGTGAGTGGGAGTACGAGATCAGGTGTGACAGGCATTGGCTCCTGAGAGAACGACGTCCTGGGCGGTTGGATGGCACGACTAAGCTGGAATTCCACCGACATCACCGTCAGCTTTACGCCCGGAAGGCATATGTGGTTCCTTTGTATCGCGATGACTGACCGAATTTACAGAAATGGCGTTGAGCTATCTCTGGTTGATAGTTAGGTGTGGAAGGTGTGTCAATTAAAAGCCGAAATAACCGCTATGGGCCATTTGAGCAATCTTCGAGCACTCTCAAAGCCTCAGGTGAACTTAACTCTTGTAGCTGCATCTCGGCCACAGCTTGCACCTGCAAATCTTCATCTTCTAATGCCTGACAATATAGCGCCCAAATATCGATTGTCTGCCCGGAACCGTAACCCTGACCGTGCAGCGGGACAAATGAGGGCACATATTGTATGGCGGTCAACCGAATATATCCTTGCTCACTGGCCATGGCTTGTTCGATGGTATCAAAGGCTGAAGGTTCGCCTAATTCCGCCAGCAGACTAGCTGCAAGAGGCGCCGCTAAATGGGCGTTAACCTCAAGTTGGGCAATTCGGTGCAGCGTTAACTCAGCCGAGGCATCCCCTAGTCGATACAACGCATAGGCGACTAGCGACTGCACCGTTTGATCACTGTCCTCTAACCCCTGCCGGAACAGCGCCTCATCAAACGGGTCAGGTTGTCTTGCCAGCAGATAGTAAGCCATTCCTCGGATGAGCCCGTCGGAATGTTCGGCCGCACGTCGCCATTCGTCCGGCGTGTTGCCAAACCCGTTTGCCGTCAATAACTCTTGGCTACGCTGCGCTTCCCACTCCGAATAAGGGAGATCCAGCGGTTCGTAATCAGGCAGTACGACATCACTGGTAATGGTGATGGACTCACCTTTCCCTATCTCGGGTGTTTCATTAACTAAGCTATTAGCCGATTCTGGCGTTTCGCTTTGGCTTGATAATTCCTTTTTATCGGGCATGATGCTCTCCTCGACAACAGTCACTACCGGGGTGGCGGAGTTCAGTGTCCGGTCTATATCTGATGAAGTGCATGAAAGCAGTAGCAATGCAGGCAGGCATATACAAAAAATGCCCCATTGTCTAATTGAAATAGAGGCTTGAGGCATTTTCGTTAAGGTCAGCAAGGCAATTTTGTATACTAGGGGGCGATTTTAGCCGTAACCTCAATATTACCAGTACGACTGGTCGCGGGTCTCGGTAAGCTCCAATTCATCGTCTTCAAAATATTGCCTTCTTCATTGACCACATCTATCGAGACCGTACCTGAGCCATTTACACTATCGGTAAAGACTTCCTTGGCGTCTACAAGGAACTCATGGGAAGTGCCACCGGCGACGACAGCTGAATCGGTAAAGGCAAATTCGCTCCCCATTGACAACATTAGGAAGAGCTCCTGATCGAAGTTGATGATGGGCAGATCCAAAATCGTACCCGGGTCTATTCTATCTCCCCCTTCCCTCGATTTGCCCGGATTAGCCTTATAAATCGCACGCCAATAGCGTGCGTTACCGTAGGTCCGCTCAGCGATGGACGAAAGTGTGTCACCGGCGACGATCTCATATGTGCCACCACCCTTGGGGTGAAGCTTTACCCGGGCGGAGATTTTTCCATAATCGCCCGCATCACCCTTGGCCTTGATGCTCGTAGCCCGAGCAAGATAGGAAGAGGCTCCATCTCCATAGGCTCGCTGCTCCTTGCCTGGTGGGGCATTCATTCTGGTGTTAATAGCCCGCGTCCCTTCCGTAAGTGCTTGCGGCAACAGGGTGTTTCTGACATTACTGGCGGATGAGGCAGTCTGGGCATTGAGCCAGGTTCGGGCCGCCGTGGCTCCGTCGCTGCCAAAAGTGCTCCGATCGTTGGCATGGTAAATCTCATGCTGTTGTGTTATATCCTTAGACCAGTAATCGTCCCTTCGCGGACGCCCGTTCAGGTCGCCCATGTTCGGTGTCAAATCCTTAGCGACATATTGGTAATTGTGGGCCTTGATATCGGAATCGGTGTCGCCGCCGATATTGACCTCGCTGTCGGGTCCAGTATTGGCCCGAACTTGCCAGCGCACCCTATAATCAAAATCTCCCTTTACGGTGTAAGTTCCTGAATTAAAGATGGTGCCGAAACTGGAAGTAATTTTGACGTTTTCCCAGGCCGCGCGAGAGCGCGTTACTCCAAAGCCAGTCGGCGTGGCGCCGCCGGGATTTACGGTAGTTTTATAAGCGACGGTGGAAGACACAGAGCTGTCCTCTTCTTCTTGCTCGTCGAACTCCTCCTCTTCCCCTAATATTTCGTTCACAAAGATAGGTTCCTCGGGTTTCTGCTCACCGGCCGGCGTATCTGAATCCTCGGTCGCCCTGGCAATGACCTGCGTAAAAGGAATACGCATTGTCTGTTCAATTTGACCATCGGGCAGGGTGGTATCAGAGATTTGGACCGGGCCACTTTTTGAGGAAAGAAGCGGTTGAGGTGAAGAAGGCTGCTTACGCGCGTCGTCCTCTTTCATCTGCAAGATGACACTGTGCAAATAATGATTGCCAAATGTCTGGCCGATTTGACGGGCGATTGATTGTCGTTGTATTGGCTGGTAGCGGCGATTACTCAGGAGAGTGGCGTGATCACGTTTCGAGTCGGCATCTGTCGTACCTGTTAACTGGCCATCCGGCGACGTGATGACATCCAAGCCCGTCTGGCCGCGAGTTGTCGCCGGGCTCTTTGAGGTGCGCTTCCGCTTGGATTGTCGCTGCTCCTTGGCCTGATGTGGATGAGGCATAAATCTCTCCTATTGCCATCGAACATGAACAACCAACATAAACCAGGAATACTAAATATATCATAAACTCGTATTGAGCAGAAGCTTTCCGCTACTGACCTAGCCTCGGCGATGATGCGTTCCTCGATAGCGAGAACCAGCGTCCGGCCGACGTCTGATTTTCCAAGGGCGGGTGAACTTGACTCGACCAAGGCGAGTTACGATAATCGACCACGGTCCAAGAGGATAATGACGCCATCCTAAATGATGCGAGATACTGCTTAGCGTTCACCAGCGCCCTAACTTTACTACTGCCCGTAGTACCGGCTAATTTCCGAAGGAACCAACTCGAGCCGGCGCTCGCCGGAAACGAGTGAAATTTATTCTATCAGCGATTATACGCGTTTTCCGTGTCCTATTTTCAGAGGAGGTATTAGATGGGTGAATCAGGCGCCAAGGCAGGTCAGGATGCGGCCGAGACAAGCGAGCGGGCCGTTAGGGATCTGATGCCGTTGGGGGATGTGAGCAGTCGCAAGATGTTTGGCGGGTACGGGATCTTCGAAAGCAGTGCCATGTTCGCCTTGGTCAATTCACAAGGAGATCTGTTCCTGAAGGTCGACGACACCAACCGCTCTCGCTACGACAATGCCGGGGCAAAACAACACGGAAAAATGCCCTACTTCCAGGTTCCATCTGAGGTACTGGAAGATTCGGACGCCTTGCGCGACTGGGCTGAAGTCTCATTGAAAATCGCTCATGCG
>JBARZW010000180.1:0-2541 GCA_049650305.1 Promineifilaceae bacterium (SeqCode) | reverse complement strand
CATCCAATGACTGATATGCGTCTATTGACACCGCTTAACTTCAAACCCATTGCCGAAATAATCGAGAACTTGGGTGGTACGTGATATCTTGCCTGACAAATGCCATCTCGGCGGTTAACTCCATGCACGGCAATGTAACCTAATACTGGCCTACTATAGACAGTTCCTCCAGCAAGGTTTTGGCGTCTTTCAGGTCAGGCGTCTCGAAACCCTCGGTAAACCAATCGTAGACTGGCTTAAGCAGCTCATGGGCTTCAGATATTTTGCCTTGTTTCCGCCATAGTCGGGCCAGGCTCGTATCCGTTCGTAGCTCCCAAGATCTGGCATTTTGCCGGCGAGCCACGTCAATAGCCTTCATGAAACTGCTAATGGCCTCGTCCTCGTCGCCCATCATGTGATGCATCTTTCCTTGTAGCCGGTAAAGTTCAGCTTCGCAGTAACGCTCTTCCGTCTGTTCCACCAGGGTGATAGCTTTGGCCAAGGTGCTTAGTCCCCTTCCCGGATTACCAATCATTCCCTCGGCTAGAGCCAGTGTGCCAAGAGCTCCGGTTTCGTAACAAAGTGCCTCAACGGTTTGTTTGGTGGCCAATCCCTGGCGAATCTGCTCAATTCCTTCTGGGATCTTTCCCATCATGACCAATGCCTCACCCAGATAGACTTCTCCAGTCCCGCGCCACCCTGGAACCTGGTCGGCCGTAATCTTAACTATCCGCTCGGCGTGCTCCTTTAGCGCTCCCCAATCTCGGCGTATCTCACTGGACACACAACCTCCGAAAGCCAGGACGTCCACCATCGAAAAGGGCTGACCAAGCTCTCGCGCCAAAGCCAACGACTCCTGGCTGCGTTCATAGGCCTGGTCTGGATAGCCTAGACACCACAGACAGCAGGCATCATAGGCTAATGCCCCAAGACCGGCGTCTTTTCCGCAAAGGGCTATAAAAGGATCGTGATGCGTTTGAGGTTCGTAGAAAGAGATAACTTGAGCCAGGTAGTCATGCGACAAAGCAAATTCGCCGAGAGCGAAATGGATGAATCCCAGATACCAAAAAGCCATGGCCTCTAGTAGTGGGGTCTTCTCTTTCTGAGCCAGAGTGAGAGCCTCTCGTGCGATCTCGCGGGCAGTCAGATACTCCGCCCCTACATAACAGAACTCCACCATCTCTCCCTGCATCCGACCGATCTGGGTTGTCTCTGCCGTCTGTTGGCATAGTTCGTATGCTCGAGTGTAGGCCTTTTTTAAAGCGGGATGTCTGGCCCCCTCAACGCCTTGCAAGGCGATACCAAGTGCTAACTGCACTGCCAATTCTTGCTGATCCCGTTCGGGCGACTCCGGCAGTGTCATGAGCACGGTCAGCACTCTATCAAAGTGAGATACCGCCTCTTGATAGGCAGATAATTGCAAGGACCTCTCACCGGCTTTGCGAAGATAGAAGACCGCCTTCTCAATAATTCTTGCCTCGAGGAAATGGCGGGCAAGCTGCGGGGCAAGATCGGCGCTTGTTGGCCTTTCCACTTGAACTTGATACAAATCCTCCAAAACATTCCCAACCTGCTCGTGCAAGTAAACGCGTTCGACTTCATCCAGGCTGCCATAGAGGTATTTCTGGAATAAAATGTGCCGAAAGCGGTAGCGAGACAGCAGCTGACCATCTATCCGCATGATGCTCTGAGCGCGGATTAGCCGGTGCTTCCTGTCCAACTCTCGGCTAAGTTTGGCCAACATCTCTCGCTCATCAGCCGATCGAACGCGGGCTACCGCCTCGGCCGTGAACTCATCGCCTTCGACGCTGGCCACACGCAATGCCGCCCGCAGCGGCCGATCCAGCCGGCCGATGCGCTCGGCGATCACAGCCTCCACCCGAGCTGGCAGGGTCTCCCAATCTAGCGCCTGTCCCTCTACCCAAGTGCCATATTGATCGCGAACGATATCTCCCCGCTCCTGCATCCCCAGCAAAAGCTCAAGGGTAAAGAGTGGGTTGCCATGGGTAAGGCGATAGAACATGCTCCTAAAATCCTGGCCGAGATCGTTTGGTTCACTGTCCAGAAGATCGTCGATAAACGAGAAGCTATCGGCCTCATCCACATTAACCGTCGAATCTCCATATTCGCGATGGAACTCGTTGATTACAGACACCAGGGGGTGCCGCTCGCCTTCCCTGCCTAAGGCGACCTCCTCCGGACGGTAGGCGCACACGATTAAGATGCGTTTGCTCTTGATTTGGCGACCCAAATGGAACAGCAAGCTGATCGAGCCCAGGTCCGCCCACTGAAGATCGTCCACTACCAACACTAGCGGCACGCAGCGTGCCAGGGCAGCAAGCACCTGGGAATATTGCTCAAATATGTCGCTCTGGTGAGCGCCTGAGACCAATGAACTCGCCGGTCCCCTTTCTATGATTTCGATCAGACGGCTGTGCCACTCTTGTTTTGTGGGGGCGTATGCCAGCGCACGATCGAGAAGGGCGGAACCTGGGATAAGGGTATCAATCAGATAAGGGCTGGATACTATTATGGCCTCGGCCGTCAAGGGTAGAGTATTCC
>JBARZW010000179.1:0-40504 GCA_049650305.1 Promineifilaceae bacterium (SeqCode) | reverse complement strand
GGCGCCTTTCTTGGCCTCGCGGTGGGTATGACGATTTGGTTTTCCGTATTGGGGGGCCAGGAAACGAGCCTGGATTTGACCCGAACTTTCGCCAACGAACAGGCGTTGGAATTACCTGATAGCGCCTATATGCAGGACCTGGCCCGATATAGTCTTGTTGTCGCAACCTGTTGCTTTGGATTAGTCAGTATCGGCGTGTTATCAGTCACAGGGGCTATAGGAGCCTATTTCTTTGACTCATCACAGCGCGAAAGTAACTAATCGACAGCGGCGAGAATCGAATCCTCAGGACGTCGCCGTGTGCTTGGGAGCGGCATAACCCTGCCGCCAAACGAGCCATTATTATTGCTCACATCGATGCTTCTAGTTTGTACATTTCGGAGGTCGCCAAATCGATATAACAGCTTGCTTGACAGAGTTTTTTGCAGTATTATGCGCTAATATTACAGTACCTGTTCGTGATGTAAATTGGGCTCTTACTGCCCTACCTTCCGATTGATTCACTTTTCCATCTCTAAGGAGGAGATTAAGCCATGTTTAAGAAAAAAGTTCATTGGATCTTGTTGGCTCTGGTAGTTATCTCGCTGGCGCTCTCGGCCTGCGAAGTAGACCCGGAAGTCGTTACCCGCATCGTCGAGGCCGCCCCAGAGATCATCACACGCGTGGTAACGGAATTTGAAGAACGCCAGGTTGAGGTTACTCGTGTCGTTGAGCAGACAGAAGAGGTTGAAGTAGAAGTTACTCGTGAAGTGATGGTCGAGGAAGGCGCCCTCGGTTCAGCGGAAAGACCGATCAAGGTACTATTCGTGCCATCGGTTGACGTGGATGCTATTGTCGCTGGCGGCGAAGTACTCGCGGATGCCCTGACTGATGCTACAGGCTTCGAATATGAGGTCAGCGTTCCCACGAGTTACGCGGCAACTATCGAAGAGATGTGTGCTTCGCCTGATGATACCTTGGCATTTATCCCTGCCCAGGGCTATGTGTTGGCGAATGATCGCTGTGGTATCACCGTTGGTGGAGCGGCAGTACGGTTTGGTTTGGCCTGGTATGCAGCGCAAATCGTTGTGCCATTCGACAGTGACATCGAGACTATTGAAGATTTGGACGGACTTACCTGGGGCGTTCCGGACTTCGGATCCACTTCAGGGTACCTCTTCCCCAGCGCCATGTTCCAGGCGGCTGGTGTGGAACCAGGTGAAATCGTCGAAACCGGCGGTCATACCAACGCCATGTTGGCCCTATACAATGGCGAAGTCGACTTCGCAACGGCCTTTTTCAGCCCTCCACTCTTGCCCAACTACGAGAGACAGTGGCAATACGGAATTGACGATCCGGAGATTTGGCGCGAGGCTGGCGAAAGCCCGGTCCGAAACGAAGCAGGTAGGACCTTTGCAGGCGGCGATCCCGCCGATGGTGGCTACCGAGTCCTGGACGCGAGAGCTTCAGTCGCTGATACAGCTCCGGATATTTTCGACACAACTCGCATCTTGGCCCTAACGGATCAGATACCTAATGATAGTGTCTCCTTTGGACCCGAATTCCCACTGAATATGGCCAACCAGATCGTCGCCGCTCTAGAGGAGTGGGTAACCGACCAAAATCCAGCTTGTATGGAATCAATTTGTCATGAAGATTTCTACAACTGGACTGGAGTAGGCCCAGTAAGTGATGGCTTCTACGACGCGGTTCGATTCCTTATGGAAACCCTCGGAATTACCGCAGAGGACGTCCTAGGCGAATAGGAATAGCTAAATGTTTTTGAAGCCGGGTAGACTATTAGGTCTACCCGGCTTCTTTTTTTACATTTTCAAATATCGTTCTATCGTTTGCTAGTGATAGGGAGCTGTAGGCGACACAAAAAGGGTAGATTGTGCTCAGAATTGAAAACCTCAAGAAGGTATACGATGATGGTTGCGTCGCTCTGAGCGATGTCAGTTTTGATGTTCCGGAAGGCGAATTCGTAGCCGTCATCGGGCTAAGCGGCTCGGGCAAAAGCACTTTGCTGCGCTGTATCAACCGGCTAATTGAACCGACAGACGGTGACATCTGGTGGGACGAACTCCATCTATCTCATGTAACGGGAGAGGAGCTGCGCCGGGCGAGAAGGCGCATCGGCATGATCTTTCAACACTTCAACCTGGTAGAGCGCTCGTCCGTCATGACCAATGTGCTCAGTGGTCGATTAGGTTATGTAAACCCAATTGCCAGCATCTTGGGTCGCTTCCCAGCCAAAGACATGGAGAGGGCTTATGCCAGCCTCGAGCGTGTTGGCATTAGGGATA
This sequence comes from Promineifilaceae bacterium (SeqCode), assembly GCA_049650305.1. Taxonomy (GTDB): domain Bacteria; phylum Chloroflexota; class Anaerolineae; order Promineifilales; family Promineifilaceae; genus UBA11865. Next base: position 38,219 of record JBARZW010000179.1, on the reverse strand, counting down.
AAGCGGATAATCGAGCCGATGAGCTAAGCGGCGGACAAAGGCAGCGAGTTGGAATAGCCAGGGCACTCATGCAGGAACCCGGTCTCATGCTGGCAGATGAGCCGGTTGCAAGCCTCGATCCGGCGCTGGCTCACAGCATCATGCGCCACCTGCAGTTGATTAATCAGGAAGACAATATCACCGTGCTCTGCAGTTTACACTTCCTGGACTTGGTTCAACAATACAGCACTCGTGCCATCGCCCTAAACGAAGGGCGCGTGGTATTTGATGGTACTCCGAGCGAAATAAACGACGAGAAATTCGTCCAAATTTACGGGCAGGAAGCGGAGCGAATTGGTTAATACTCTCTTGTAATCGAACAAATTATCTGGCTGATACGGCAGCATGAAGCAAGATAAACAACCCCGCCCAAAGAGAAAAACCTGGTTACTAATTGTTGTCGTTGTCATCGTGTTGATGATATACGCCTACGCCATCCAGAAAACCAATGTCAACCTGGAGGAGCCGCTCGATCCAAAGAGACAGGAAGAGCTTGCCAGTCTAATTCGCGATCTGGCGCATCCTGATTTTTTCACCTACGACAGCGATACACGCGCCACGAATATCTCAATCCGGATGCCATGCCAGGAAGTAATAGAGGCTTCTGAAGTCGCCGGTGAAGGACGTGCGCTCCGCCTAGATCCGAATTGTGTTTCGACGACACAAGATCCTATCACGGCGAGTGGTACCGGCTTCATCCCCAATATAGACGGCGTTATTCTCTGGTTCCCGATCAGTCAATCCGAATTTCACATCGAGCGTTCAATTGATGGCGATGCCTGGGGAGAAATCAACGCTATCTCAGCCGACAGTACCAGCTACCTTGATTCCGAATTGGAATGCGGCTCAACTTTTTATTATCGAGTTCGAACCTTTCGGGCTATCGATGACCAGTTTTCGCCGCATAGTGACGAAGTTAGCAATAGAACCGAAGAATGCGGCCTGTCCGAACCATTCGGTTTGTCAGCCAAAGGGCAGTCGCAAGATTCTATTGAGCTAGCCTGGCAAGGGCTGCCACATGAGAATGCGGAAACATCAATAGAAAGGAAAACGTTCGATGATGTCTGGAAAGAGATAGCTCGAATTCCATCCGGAACTGGCGAATATCTCGATGAAAGACTCTCATGCGATACACCATATGAATATCGTATCCGAGAGATACGGGATGCCGACCGGCAATCTTCTCGGTTCAGCAATGTCGCAGCGGATAGTACAACTTCTTGCGAGAAGGCCGCGCCTGCCGATCTGATCGCCCAGGCCATATCTCAGTCACAAATTGATCTCGAATGGAGTGACAATCAAGAAGACGAATCCTTCTATCTGATTGAGCGCTCTCAGGATGGTCTGGATTGGCAGGAGATCGGGACGGTCCCAGCCGATAGTACGAGCTATAGTGATCCGGGACTTGGATGCGAAGCTGAGTATTTCTATCGCGTCCGTGGTTTCCAGGAAACTGATGAACAGTACTCACAATATAGCGAGGTAGTAAGTGACACAACAAAACAGTGTGGCCTACCCACACCTACAAATCTGACAGGATTCGGCGTATCCCAATTTCAGGCCGATCTAAAATGGGAAAGCAATACAGATGAGGAAGCGCTCTTTTCAGTTGAGCGTTCGTCCGAGAGTGAGGAGTGGACCGAGATAGGTTTTTCTCGCTTTGGTAATAGCTCCTTTGAGGATGATGACCTGATATGTGGCAGCTCGTATAACTATAGAGTTCGGGCAAACCAGTCAGAAGGAGAGCTCTTATCGCCCTACAGCAACGAGATGACAGCTGTGACTTTCGATTGTACGAAGGAACCGCCTGAGAACATAACCACCGCCGCCGTTTCTCAATCTGAGATCGATCTCTCCTGGCAAGACGCGTCCATCTTCGAAACGATTTCTCGAGAGCTTTCGGAGTTCAAGACGGGCGATGAGGGTGATTTTTCGGTCACCTTCACCATGCCCGATGTCCGTGAGCACGAAGAACCCCAGAGAATCGCCGTTGTCGAGATCATAAGTCGCAGGATCACAGGATTGAGCGACACGTCGCTAGAAACATTGAAGCTAATCCTGGTAACGATATTGATGGCCCTAATGGCTTCTACCTTAGGTTCTCTTCTTGCGATACCGATCTCTTTCTTGGGAGCCAGAAACCTGATGGCCGATATCGGCGCCCCATTGGCGGCGATATCGGCAGCAATTATTGGCCTGGCCGTAGGAGGGTTCGTCGGTCTGTTCCTCGGACGACAGATCTCCTCGCTTGTGGGTCAGATAACCGAGAATGTTTGGGTCGGTCTAGCAGCTCTCGCGATCGTCCTATCTGTAGCCGGACTGCTCATGAAGTTTGCCATTCCTTCCGAAAGCGAAAGGTCGCCAAGGTCCACCTTGATTGGCTCAACAGTTACGTTGGTAATTGTGTTATTGCTAATCCTGGGCATGGGCTTGTTGGCAGTGTTCGGCTTGACTGCCGGAGATTGGCTGCGAGCGAATCTTGGGTTTTTCGGGTTCATCGGCAACTTCATCGCCGTCCTATCTGAACTTGTTACTGTATTTCTTTCGCTCCTGCTAGCCCTGGTCGGGGGTCTCCTTGGGGCATCCTATTCAAGCCGTTATGGCCAAGAAGCGGTCTTGCGATTGGAAGTTACTCCTGCAAAAATCGTCACCGCGCTGGTCACGCTTATTGGAACATCAATTTTCTTTTTCGGTCTAATTTATGCTCTCAATTGGATTTGTCTGTTCGGTGTATGCGGCCGATTTCCAGATGAAACTCCCGATCTATATGTTTCCATCGCAACTCTTGCTGTTCCTCTCGGCATCATTGCCGGTCTGCTGTCCTTTGCGGTAAATCCGAAGCGCCCCTACCCAATCGGGATGCTCACATACGCGGTCACTCGAACCTTATTGAATGGACTGAGAGCCATCGAACCCGTAATACTGGGCTTCACCTTCGTGGTCTGGGTTGGAATTGGGCCTTTCGCCGGCGTTATGGCTCTCATGCTGAATTCCATCGCCGATCTCGGCAAGCTGTTTTCGGAACAAGTGGAGAATATTTCCGATGGACCGGTGGAAGCTGTGACGGCGACTGGGGCAAACCGGCTGCAGGTGATAGTCTATTCAGTTGTCCCGCAGGTAGTTCCTCATTTCATCGCCTTCATTTTCTACCGATGGGATATCAATGTCAGGTTGTCAACCATTATCGGCTTCGTCGGCGGTGGCGGTATTGGAGTGGTCCTTTTCCGTTACACCAATCAGACACTGTATCAAAAAGCAGCAGTTATGGTCATCGCCATCGCCGTGGTTGTAACTCTCCTTGATTACATTAGTTCTCAGATTAGAAAGCGCGTTATTTGATCTTACTTTTCGCATCTACGGAAATATAGATGGACGAACAGGCACCAAAGCGAGCAGGGAGAAGACTAGTATTTACTCTTCTTGGCATTATTGCCATTCTGCTTGTCTATGCCTTCGCGGTTCAGGCAACTGAAATCGACCTCAAAAAGCCTCTTGATCCCGGCAGGCAAGAGGACCTGCTGCGCGTTCTTCGTGCACTCGCTGATCCCGATATCGTAACGATTGACGAGGACACCGGAGATCGGATTCTCAGCGAGACAACCAAAATAACTTTTGAAGCCATTATCGAGACCATTCTCATGGCTCTCTTGGCTTCTACGGCCGGTACTTTTCTTGCAGTCCCTGTTTCCTTCCTGGCTGCACGAAACTTGATGGAGAATATCACAGCCCCATTGGCATCCATCATGGCGGGAATTATCGCTGCTACTGTCGTGGGTGCTACCATGCTGCTTGCCACCGGATTCCTGGTTGGTTTGTCTGATTCGCTGGTCGAAAACATTACCTATGGAATTGTTGCCTTAGTTGTGACTGCAGGGCTTTTCTGGCTGGCCGCGGCAAAAAGCAGCAAATTTGTTGATTCGCTCGCAGAAGGAGAAGCCGGTCACGGTGTTCTGCAGCTGATCAGACTAGCTCTTATAGTTGGATTGCTCCTATTTGCTCTCGCGTTGGTCGGCCAACTTGGCGTCGTAGTTGGCGAATGGCTAGCCGAGAACATTGGTCCTTTTGGATTCTTAGGCAACTTCATATTTGTTTTGTCCGATATGTTGCGACTGTTACTTCCGGTAATCGCGGCTCTTGTTGCAGGTGTCGTAGCAGCCTCCAATGGCAGTAGGTATGCTCAGGATGCGGTGATTAAATGGCCTGTTTTACCCGCGAGGATTCTCACAGGACTTGTCTCCGTCGTGGGTACATTTATTGTTATTTTTGCCATTGGATCAGTTCTGAATTGGCTATATGCATTTGATCAGCCCGAGAGGTGGACGACGATTCCAGCTTTGATCGGCGGAGTCATTATGGGGCTTTTCGGACTGTCAATCAAACCGAGTCGACCATTCGGCATAGGCTCTGTTATTTATACGATATCTCGTTCAATATTAAATATCCTTCGTTCGATCGAACCACTAATTATGGGTATCGTATTCGTCGTATGGGTTGCCCTGGGTCCCTTCGCGGGTATCATGGCGCTGACTCTTCATTCCATCGCAGCCCTAGGCAAGCTGTTTTCGGAACAAATCGAGGGAATTGACGAAGGGCCTGTCGAAGCCATTACTGCCACTGGTGCGAATAGCCTACAGCGTATATTCTTCGCCGTTATACCCCAGATCGTCCCCCCATTCACAGCCTTTGCCCTTTATCGATGGGACATTAATGTCCGGATGTCTACCATCATAGGGTTCGTTGGTGGCGGTGGAATCGGATATATCCTGACCCAGAACATAAGGCTGCTGCGATACCGCCAGGCTGCCGTGATGATGTTAGCTATAGCCATCGTTGTGGCCACTCTTGACTACGCCAGTTCAAAGATAAGAAGCAGGATCATATAATCTGGAAATCCAGGTTGGACCTATTTCCTGTAGCTTGGATGTTCAAAAAAAAAGTCGCGTGATAGGTGCTCGCGCATTCAAATCACTGAATGAAGCGTCGAGATACATTGCTAACGGACCAGTAGATCACGGTCCAGCCAAAGAGCCCAATTTCTCCCAGAATTCATCATTTCCATTTATCCTTTGATTTTATGCCTCCGGAATCAATGTGCACCACGTATGCGAGACGATTAATTAACACATGGCGCGGGTTATTGATACAGGAATTTCCTTACAATTGAGTAATCTTGGGCTAGATCCGATATTTAGGAATTGATAAGAATAGCTTGGGTCGTCGGCAACGAAACATTATCATTCAGATTGGCGCAGGATCCCGTATTTGCTCCCCTGGTTTACGTCATCTTGCGGCGCATATCCAACCAATAGGTTATTAAGATCCCCATATGATGGATGTAGCTGTCGTTATTGTAAGCTGGAACGTTCGCGATTATCTTGCTAATTGCCTGCGCTCTGTTTACGCTGATCTAGAACACTCCCGGCTCGAAGGTGAAGTCTGGGTTGTCGACAACGCCTCGACAGATGGTACTCAGGAACTCCTGACTGATCTCTTCCCAACAACCCGGTTAATAGTCAATGGTGATAATCCCGGATTCGGCGTCGCGAACAACCAGGGCATGCAGGCAGCTTCTGCAAATGGTCAAGGGCCAAAGTTTTATCTCTTGCTCAATCCTGATACGTTGGTTAGGCCTGGCGCATTGGCCAATCTGGTCGCCTGTTTAGAAAGCAATCCCAAGGCCGGGGTTGCGGGAGCGCGTCTTGTCTATAGCGATGGGCGCTTCCAACATAGCGCCTTCGAGTTTCCTGGCCTGGCCCAACTTACCTTCGATCTCCTTAGCTTGCCAGATAGACTCTACGAGAGCAGGCTTAATGGCAGATATCCAAGACGAAAATATCGATCTGACCGCGAACCTTTCGAAGTCGATCACCCTCTAGGTGCGGCCATGCTTGTCCGTACAGATGTTGCCATTGCAACTGGGGGATTTGACGAATCGTACCACATGTACTGCGAGGAAATCGATTGGTGCTGGCGTATTCGGCAATCAGGATGGACGATTTTCGCGGTACCCAAAGCAGAAATCGTTCATTACGGGGGAGAGAGTACGCGGCAAGTACACGGACAGTCGGTTGAGAATCTCTGGAGCAGTAGAGCGCAACTGTATCGACAGCATCATGGTCGAGCTCGCTTTACGATGGCCAGCTGGATGGTTCAGAGAGGGTTACAAAGAAAAGCGGGCGGGGCTTCGGAACCTGATCTTCGAAAGGCGTATCTCTACGCAGCAGACGCCTGGCGGACCGTCGAGTAGGAGTGGGAGTGAGCGACGAGCAGGGCACTGCCCCACTTTCCGGAGTAGAGGCCATCGATCCAAATTCCGGAACAGCAAGCGTTCCCATGCTAACTGCGATAATCCTGACTTACAACGAAGCAACTAATATCGTCGATTGCATTGAGAGCCTGCGATGGGCCGACAGGGTCGTCGTTGTGGACTGCTACAGCGAAGACGGGACGGTAGAACTTGCACAAGCAGCTGGCGCCGAAATCGAGAGCGTGGCCTTCGAAAACTTTGCCCAACAGCGAAATGCTGCCCTTGACCTGATTCATACTGACTGGGTTTTTTTCGTGGACGCAGACGAACGAGGGAGTGATGCCCTTGGGGAGGAGATTAGATTGCGCCTGAGCGAGCAGAAGGAAGTCGCCTGGTACGTTCCACGGCATAATTACATTTTCGGAAAACTGACCTTGGGCGCCGGTTGGTTCCCTGATTACCAGCTTAGGCTTTTCCGGCGTGGCTTTGTTCAATACGAGAGACCTGTACACGAAGTAGCCATTGTCGATGGTGCGATTGGTTATTTGTCCCAACCACTCATCCATCACAACTATAATGATCCGGATCATTTCCACGAGAAGCAGCGCTTCTATACGGAATACGATGCTAAGGTGCTAAAAGAGCGGGGTATTCATCCCAAGCTTTTTACCTATCTTTCTCAACCTCTGAGGCAGTTCTGGTGGCGTTTCGTCGCACTTAAGGGCTACCGTGATGGGCTCCATGGTTTGCGCTTGAGTCTATTTATGTGTTATTACGAATGGCTCAAGTACCGAAACCTTAGCCGTTTGTGGAATCATGGATGACCATCGTAGATTCGGGGCTGTTGCCGTTTCCTCCAATATAGATGCGGGGGACTGAAATTAAGGAGGAAGTCAGGCCAAGCGTTGAGCTCGGTTTTCCAGTGATGATACTTGCCACGTCATAGTATCCGATCGTAGGCAAATCTCAACAGGGTCGTTATCCGGTAGCATGATCAAGACATGACGTCCCATTCTGTCTACCCATTGCCGTCCTTGTTCTACAGATATCCATGTCTGGTCAAGATAAATCCGGAAAACGCGGACCGCGCCATCCTCCGCAAATCTACAATCAACACCGATCTGTTTCATCATAGTCATTGCAACATTATGTCAACGATGGGATTATGAAGCGAAATAATGCCAGCAAATCTAGCATGACGAGGGCTAAGGCCAGACCAAGAGGCAATAGGATGGCAAATGAAGGCCACCGCTTGACGAACGGCCGCCCGATCGCTGCCCAGCCGAGAGCAAAGCCTATGCTAATTGGTACCAAAGCCGAAAAGAGGTATCTCCCCTGATGTTGCACGAAAGTTAGATTGTAGGTCAGGTACACGAGCAGGCTGAGCAAGAATGTCCCTAGGAGTAGAAGCGCTGGCGCCTTCCAAGAGGTGTTGCCATTGCCCTCAATTTCGCCATTCTTTTCAGACCCAGTCCAATAGTTGGCTGCGGCCCATAGCAGCCCCCCAATTGTCATTAGCGTAAACAGTAACAACGCCTGGTAGACCCAGGCCGGCATCACAACCCCCATCCACCCGAATTGACCCCAGAAACTTTGGAAAGTCGTCTGAACGAATGCGCGGAGGGTATTGAACAAGCCCAATTCTGCAATCCACTCTCTGGTCTGGGGTTGGCCGATGACGATGCGATTGTGAGCGGCCGTGCCCAGTAGATCCCAGTCTCCATAGACGATCGCGTTCCGCCCCCACCACAATAAGCCCAAGGCGATCGCTGGACCAAAGACGAGGAGCGCGCTTCGCCGAAGAGCTCGCCATCTACCCCAGAATAACCACAGGAGAAATACGGTCGTAAGCGGCGCCATAATGTAGACCGATACTTTGGTAAGGAATCCTAATCCAAGCAAGATGCCCAGTATGATAAGCCTCCTCCGCTGCCGTTCCCAACTGGTTTCCCTTCCGCTCAATAAGAGGCTGATCGTCACAAGGAGGATGGCGGCAATCAGCAGTTCAGCCAGGCTGTCGTTGTTCACCGCAGCCAGCATAGCCGTATGCTGGGGAATAAATGCTACAAATGCCGCCGCCATGAGCGCTAGCCATAGTCGATCTGGAAACAAGATCAACACGATGAAGTAGGTCAAGGTAATAACTCCGAGACCTATTAGGAGCGAAACGAGCCGTAGCGGCAGGAGCGCATCGTTAAAGAGCAGGTAAATGGGCGTCTGTATTAAGTAATAAAGCGGGGGCTGGTAGTCCTGGTACTCGAAAGACTCTACGGAGTATTGCTTATTGAATTGAGAAGATATCACGAGACTTTGGTATTCTTGATCGTAATCGCCCGGTTCTAATACTGGCAGATTTCCGGCTGCTAGCTGGCGGATGTAATTATAGTGAGCCGGTTCATCCGGAGCCTGCCAATCAGGCGTGAGGGCGGCATATAACGAACCAACAATAACAAATGCCAGGAGCAAGAGGTAGAGATATATATGCTTTGTCATGTCACGACGACAATTGACTCATCTCAGATTGGGCTATCTTCCTAAGGCAACTATCAGGCCATCTCGTATAGGAACAACTGTTGTGATCCAATTCGGATTGTCCCTGAGACGCTGAGTGAATTCGCGTACTCCTTCGGCTGCCTTCAATTAGTCATCTCGATCAAAGACCCGGCCCCTCAATAATGCATTATCAGCAATTAGAACCCCGCCAGGCCGCAATCTTGATTCAATAACTGGCAAGGAATCTGGATATCCAACCTTATCGATATCGCTGAAAATCAGATCGCAACTTTCTTTCTTCTCTTTCAAGGTGCTGACAGCCTCGCCAACGGTGAATCGAATGATATCGTCAAAGCCCAGATCGGACAGGAAACGGCGGGCTTTCCTAGATAAGTCCTCATCCCAGACGACATGATCAACAGTTCCGCCACCGTTTTCCTGTACCGCCAAAGCAAACCATGCTGTGGAGTAACCATAACCGGAACCAAGCTCGAAGACATTCCTCGCTCTTATTATACGCGCCTGCTGGTAACAGTAGTATCCCGCCGCGGGGCCAATGATTGAAAACAGTGTACGAAGGCGCAGCCTTCCATATCCTGCATCACGGATGGGCGCGGTGGTACAAGATCCACGAGGTATTTTCTCAATACGGTTGAAATGAGTTCAGGCATTTTTTCTCCCTGGTGAGTAGATCAGCGCTACATTACGCCTTTCTATGGAAGGTTCCTATTATTTTCTCTAGTTCTCTTTTGTCGATCCTCTTGGAGATGTGAGGATGGCGTCTCTATGGATAAGTCTCGTTTATCAGTTGGCTAAAGTTTGAAGGGTCGTATCATTCCGGATTCGCGACTCGTTGATAATTGGTCGAAAAGAGTTTTCGGCATACCCACGATTAACGCGCTCGCGCGAGGAGAGGATAGACCGTATATAGGAAAGGATCCAACCGATCATTCCCCAGCTCCAACGTCTTAGAAGCAACCCTCTTACCAATCGTCAGAGCGCCAAAAAGGTCTTTTAACAGGGAACCCCCGGATTCATTTCGGGATGTTATGTAAACTCCTATTTTGCCTGAACCCTGTTCCGAGGACAGTGTGCCCTTCAGAGCGCGAAGGACCAATGAGGCAACTAGACGAAACTTGTGGATGAACAGGCTACGCGATAACAGTGGGAGATATCACATTCTAAGGTGTTGAACTAAGACTTGGATAATGGCGGACGGGGATCAAGGTGATAGTCTGCTAGATCTAACCACTTCTCAATCTAGCCAATTCATCTTCGGCGACAGATGGGTCTAGCTTCTGGAATAGTGGTTTCGGTTTTGGCAGCTGGCGACCGGTAGGGATTTCCTCTCTTTTCCACCGGCCCACGGCCGATGACCCATCGTAGGTTAAGGCCGCATGGCGAGAATGCTGTTCCTCGAAAGTCACAACCTTTTGCTCCCCAAACAGATTACCCTCTTCTCCAAGCATCTCGTGAAGAGCCTGGCTGGAGAAAGGCAATACAGGGGAATACATTATTTTCAAGGCATTAATGGTCTGAATGGCGGTATATAGCGAGCGGCCAGCAGTTTCCGGATCTGACTCGATCGTTTTCCAAGGACTGGTTTCTTCGAGGTACTGGTTAACCTTGGATGTCAAAGCCAACGTCTCCTGCAAAGCGACGCGGAACATGCAGCGATCATATAGTTTACCAACAGATTCGAAGCCTTTGAAGGTTGCGTCAAGGAGGTCTCTATCAATGGTTCCCAACGCATCAAACTCGGGAACACGGCCGTCGTAATACCTCTGGGTCATATTTAGAACGCGGTTGACTAGATTTCCCCAGTTGGCGACCAGCTCGGAATTATTGCGTTCAACATACCCCTCCCAGGTCCAATCGCTATCCCGGGTCTCAGGCATTGTCGCCGTCAGGTAATAACGAAGCGGATCCGGATCGTGCCTTTCCAGGGCATCGAGCATCCAAACTCCCCAATTTTGACTTCCACTAATTTTTCGCCCTTCCATGTTCATGAATTCATTAGCCGGAACATCATAGGGCAGATTAAGCTTCAGCGCGGGGTCATCTTCATAAATGCGACTGATTCCGATAAGTTCGGCCGGCCAGATAATAGCGTGAAACGGAATGTTATCCTTGCCCACGAAGTAACTTGAGCGCGCCTCTTTGTTGTACCACCACATCTTCCATGCATCTGGTTGGCCAATATTACTGGCCCATTCTATGGAAGCTGACAAATAGCCGATAACCGCCTCAAACCACACATATAGAACTTTTCCATCCCAACCCTCTACGGGAACAGGGATCCCCCAATCCATATCTCGGGTTATCGCCCGGCCGTGAAGTCCTTCCCGCAATACCATATTACGAGCGAAATTGATCACCTGAGGTCGCCAGTGTTCCTTGTCCTCGGCAATCCAATCGGCGAGGCCATCGTTTGCTAACTTTTCGAGATCAAGAAAGTAGTGCTCTGTATCATGCATTTCTAGAGAGCTCTCGTCGGTCCGGCTGTGCGGGTCGATAAGTTCTCCGGCGCTCTCAAAAAGCGTATTACAATTGTCACATTGGTCACCCCGAGCACGAGTGTATCCGCAATTTGGACACGTTCCTTCAACGTAGCGATCGGGTAGAAATCGTCCCGTTTCTGGGGAGTACATCTGGGGCGTTATCTTGCTAAAGAGGTAACCCTTATCCAGAAGAGCCCTAAAAATATCCTGGGCAACTTTGCGATGATTCTCAGTATCCGTGTGGGTGAAAAGGTCGTAGCTCAATCCTAGTTTCTGAAACAAGTCCAAAAAGCGAATATGGTAAAAATCAAATACCTCTTCCGGAGTCTTGCTTTCAGCGTCGGCCTTCACCGTAACCGGCGTACCGTGACTGTCTGAACCAGAAACCATGAGAACATTGTTTCCCATGAGCCTATGATAGCGAGCATAGATATCCGCCGGCAGATACGAACCCGTTACATTACCTTGATGGATGTCGGAACTGGCATAAGGCCAGGCAACGGCAACCAATATGTTTTCTCTCTTATTGGCTATCGAATCGTTAGGCATCAAATTCTTCGTCGTCTTTTTCCTGATCCTCTTCGTCCTCCTCGTCTTCTTCGCTGACCTCTGTCAGCATTTCAGCAAGCAGTTCAAATTCATCCTCAGTGATCTCGAGATAGTCGTCGCTGTCAGCTAGGATCTCCTTGTATTTGGGCTGGCTCTCCAGTTCAACAGAGACAGCGAGGAGTGCTTTGTTTAAATCTACGACGTATGCGTCGACATCGAGAGGGAAATACAAAACGCTTGTTTTCTTCCTTCCTTTACCCTTGAGCTTATTGCCGGGACCGGTTATGGTGACAACCGCGAAAAATACCTGGCTCTCTTGTGCGTAATAGATGAGACGGTCACCTTTCCTGATCGTAGCCAGCCAACGACCTGATGCAGGAATGCCTTCCTGTTTGTTCGTCGTGCTCAATTCCTCGACCGTCAGCACGCTCGTTGGTTTGATATAGAATCGTGTCCCTACACTGACCCTCGTCTTCCGGGCTTTAACGGTTCGAGCACGCTCAGCCTCTCGTTCAGTAACGATATTCTCCCAGATCCTCTGCTGAATGCTGATGCTTAGATCGGCCGTCGATCCATCCTCGTATTCCACGGTCATCTTGGGATCACTGATCTCAAGGACAGTATAACTCCCCTTCCGATTTGCGTATTCTTCGCCTACCTCGAAAATAACCATTACCTGTCCACCTATCGACGAGCTGTCAGGCATAGCCCTATTGCTGCCCGAAAAACTAGCCGTGCATAGTACCGCTTTAGGTGCCCATTTGCAAATAAAACAGTCACCAATCACGGCGATGATTATCGGTCGATGACGCTATTGAGCATATCCACTCCATTTTCCCTAATCGCGATCTAACTAAGAGCAGGAAATGAGCAGACAAACCTATCCAAAACCGATGTCTGCATCTATTCGCCGGTCGGCTAATAGGAGTTGACAAGATTAATCGGGGAATGCGAGTTCTGGCGACGAAATATCTATGTGGAGAACACCCAGTTGACTTCCTTTGTCAGGTGATGGATGCCTGGGATAGAAAAATCAATAATTGGAGGTATGAGAGCAACTGTAACTGGGACGGAAGAGTTCCGTTGGTGCGTCAGCGTCGTTAGTATGATTACTTTGGGGCCTTGATCTAAGGCCTCAATTAGCCAGACGTTTCACTCTGTACCGGCTCCGTCTCGGCTGAGGTTGTTGTTTCTCTAGCTAGCAAGAACAGGCTGATAAGTACAATGACCAGGGTCACTACTTGAATAACGTGAAACCCGCTCGCTGTCAACCAGGCGTTGGCTCTGAATGCGTCAACAAAGAGCCGGCCGCCACCATAGACGGCTATTGTTAACAAAAACAGCTGTCCATCGAAAAACCGGTTCGACAATGCAACTCTCCAGATGACAAGGGCAGCGGCTGCAACGATGATCTCGTAGATTTGAACGGGGTGGCGATTAATACCATAGACATCGATAGCCCACGGCATAGCTGTCTCGATGCCGTACCCTGGTCCGGCCAGAAAATCGGATAGGCTAATTGCTAGGAGAGCTGTCATTAATCCTGGCGCCAGCGCGTCGAGAGTGCCAGCTGGAGGCAGCTGCTTGGCTCGACCATAGAAAAAACCAGCTCCTACGGCAATGACCAACCCACCCCACAGGTCATAACCGCTGGTTAGCGGCCATATGATCCCCGAAAGATTTTCTCTGAAGGCGGTCCAGTGAAGAAAGACAAATACCAGACGAGCCCCGATAAAGCCGGCAGCCAACGATATTGCCGCGAGCGTGTACGTCGTCTCCGGTTCGAGCTTAAGTTTTCTTGCCGATCGCTCGACGACGGTGAGAACGATCCACATCCCGACGATGAATACCAGACCATTACTCGGAATGACCAGTTGGCCGAGACTAATGTTTGGTAACATCGTCGTTATCCTTCTGCCAAAAGCTTCTCAATCCGGTCTTCAAGAACCGCCCGATTGACAATTCCGGAATATACTTCTCGAATGATGCCTTCTCCATCTATAAAAACCGTTGTCGGTAGCGCGCTAACGGCGTATTGGCGGTTCACATCGTTATCTGCATCTAACAGGAGAGGATATGTCACCCCTAAAGCCGAGCCGAAATCAGCCACAATCGGAAGGGGTTCTCCCTGATCGACACCCAGGATCACCGCTCTGCCATTGTATTTGACGCTCGATTCCTGAAAATGGGGTATCTCTGCCCGGCAGGGGGGGCACCAGGTTGCCCAGAAGTTCAATACAACTGGACGACCTTTATAATCGCTAAGATTGACGCTCTCCCCAATCGCTGTGGTGAGAGAAAATTCGGGTGCACGATAGCCCGGGATCGGCGCCTCGGTAAGAGCTCCAATATCACCACTATCACTCTGAGGTACTTGCGAATAGGCGATCCAGGAAATACCCAGTAACGAAACTATCACTAACAGAATCGCCCATCCGAATCTTGTTCTGACCATGGCTGAATTGTAACATGCGATAGCATGTGAACTAGTAAGGCGGCTCACTTACGTAGCAGGTTGAATTGGGCGGCAAAGGAAAATTCTCCAGAAAATCTAGGGTTGAGGGTACCTAGCCAGCGAACCCAATGTCACTATCGATTTTCACCAGGTGTTCCGTGCCTTCGGGATATCCGGTCAGGTCATAGGTCATGGCTCCGTCGATACGGATGGGGATAATCTCGCCAGCCGGCAGCTTTCCAGGAATGAGAACCAGGCCATCTATTTCTGGCGCGTCACGATAGCTCCGTCCAATACTAATCCCGTCGCCAAATCCCTCGATCAGGACAGGCAGTGTTCGGCCTACGAGTTCCTGATTCTTCTCCAAGGAGATTTGCTGTTGGAGCTCCATCAGTGCTTGTCTTCGTTCTTCTTTGATATCGTCTGGAACCTGCCATGATACCCTCGCCGACGGTGTAGACTCCTCGTACGAATAGGTAAACACGCCCACCCTATCGAACCGCATTTCGCGAACGAACTGCATCAGAGTTTCAAACTCCTCGGCAGTTTCTCCTGGGTAGCCGACGATGAATGTGGTTCGTATGGATATACCGGGCAAATGATGGCGTAGTTTTTCGACGGTTCGATAAATCCAGTCAATATTAGCAGGTCTACGCATGCGTTTTAAAGTCTCTCTATGAGCGTGCTGCAAGGGAATGTCGAGATAGGGAAGGATCTGTGGATGTCGGGACATCGTCTCCATAAGATTATCGGTGACATAGCCTGGAAAGGCGTACATGATGCGAATCCAAGGGATCCTCGGAACGACAATTGCCAGCTCCTCCAGTAAATCCGACAATCCGTCCTTTACTCCCAGATCATGCCCATAATCAGTTGTGTCTTGAGAGATGATTATTAATTCCTGAATACCGGCTTGCTGAAGCTCCAGGGCTTCCTTGACGATGATATCTTTTGGGCGGCTTACCAAAGTTCCCTTAATCGCTGGAATTGCACAGAATGCACATGGACGCCGGCATCCATCTGCGATTTTCAAATAGGCGCTAGCCCCTTCTCGTGCCGCCCGCGTTACGCCCTTTTCATCTCGCCCGACGGTCTTTGCTTCCTCCGGTAGATGATACATAGGTTCGGGTTGATTATTGCGCCGTAACTTCTGGACGAAGGGTACAATATCCATCCAGCGCCGAGTGCCAATAATCCCATCAAGCCCGGGAACTTCTTGAGCGAGAGCCGATCCGTACCGCTGCGACAAACAACCGGCCGCGATAAGCACTTGATCCTTGCCCTTGGAATTGGCGAGCTCCTGAAGCATATCCAACGACTCCCTTTTAGCTGTGTTGATAAAACCACACGTATTTACTATCAACACATCGGCTTCGTCTGGCCTATCTGTGCCGGTGTAGCCGTCTCTATGCATGAGCGTCGCCATGCTCTCGGAGTCTACAGTATTCTTGCTACACCCGAGACTAACGATGTAGTACTGCTTGGATTTCGATCGGGAGCTCATCCTTCGCCGGTGCTTGTCCAGGTCTCGTCTACGACGTCCCCACGCCCGCCGAGCTTACCCAACTCGACATCGTTTACGGTGACGAAGATTCCTGCGGCATTGCCGGACAAAAGCTGCGCTTGCTCCAGTGCTTCCCACTGATAGGGTTCGTCGCCATGGCGCGCAAGACCTTCGAAAACGACCTCACCGTCAATCGTAACCTGCATCCAGGTTCGTTCGGTTATGTCAAGTCGAAGAAGAATCGACTCCATTGTTGCGGGAAGGCTAGGACGTGTTGGGGTCAGGGTCGGCAACCGGACCGGATCGTTGCGGCTGGTAGACGTTATGACGTCTCCGGACAAAGGCACCAGGGTGGCACCAGGTGTCGGATCCTCCGCTCCTTCGCTGTTTTCCCCATTTGTGAGGTTGCTGACTGCTTCTTGTATCCCGTTGGTTATGGCTTCCGATCCATCGCCATTACCTGTGATCAGGGGGATGAACCTGTTCCCTATTAGAGCCAAGCTTATGACGAGGGCTATTATGATGATCCAGCGCTGAGAAGATCCCAAGCCACGTTTTCCACCCCTGGATAAGTCAACGTTTACCGGGTCGAAGAAGGGTTGATCCTCAACCGGTGAAATGGGCTGGTTACTATCGATCGTCTCTTCCGGGAATGCAGCCGTTCTGGCTGGTCGAACACCCTGATTTAGCTCGTAACGGGTGAGAAGAGGTTCCGGATCCAGGTCAAGAAAACGAGCGTAGTTTCGTAGATAGCCTTTGATATGTACCTGCGTCGGGAGCAGATCATACTGCCCGTTTTCAAGCGCTTCGAGAAAACGGGTGTTGATTCGCGTTCCTTCGTGCGCTTCCGCCAGGGAAAGTCCCTTTGCTTCACGCGCCTCGCGCAACAGGCTACCTATTTCGTCCAACTTTCCTCACCTATTGAAGGCCTAAATTTGGGCCAAAAGAAAAGCCACTGGCAAAAGGCAGTGGCATCTAGCATAAGCTTCCATTGCCCGGAAATAAAATCACATAAAAGTGAGTAAGCACCAGGCGATAATGAGCTCTAATCTATTAAGACGATTCCTGTTCGACAGGTTCCTCTTCGATAGATTCCTCTTCGACAGGTTCG
The DNA here is from genome assembly GCA_049650305.1 of Promineifilaceae bacterium (SeqCode). Classification (GTDB taxonomy): domain Bacteria; phylum Chloroflexota; class Anaerolineae; order Promineifilales; family Promineifilaceae; genus UBA11865. The sequence continues at coordinate 21,320 of JBARZW010000179.1, read as the reverse complement.
TCTTGGACAGATTCCTGATCAGCGGCATCAATCATGCCAGCTTCTTCAGTAGACTCTTCTGTCTCCTCAACCACCTCTTTAATGTCCGGGCTCTCCACCAGCTCCTCCGAAGCCTCAACCTCGGCCGCTGGTGATTCAGAATCCACATCCTCAGATTCTTCTACTTCAGAATGCGGGTGAATTTGGACAACGACATGTGGCTGATAGTCTCGACTAAGACGAACAGTGACCCTGTGCTCCCCCAATTGACGCAGAGGTCCACCCATAACTATCCGGCGATCGACATCTGTACCAAGAGTCTCGTTTAATTGATCTGTGATATCGGCCGTGGTGATGGAGCCATATAATTTGCCCGTCTCGCCAGCCCTAGCGTAGAAGTTAAGGTTGGTGTCATTAATTCGAAGTGCAAGGGCTTCATGTTCCCGACGCAACTCTGCCAGCCGGACGGCTGCTCGGTCACGCCAAGATTGGGCTTGCTTCAATACACCGGGTGAGGCTTTCACCGCCATACCACGTGGTAACAGGAAATTTCGCCCGTAGCCATCGGCTACCTGCAGGACTTCACCAGCATAACCAAGATTATCTACATCCTCTTTTAGCAGAACCTTCATTGACGTGTTGTATCTCCTCAAGTAGTTTTTTGCAGCCGATGATCGTATCAAAGGCTGAACATTTTGACAAACTTAACTGACTATTTCTTATACTTCGCCACCGCTGGCGTATACCTCATCCATCGAAATCAAGATATTGTCTAGCTCTTGCACTTCCTCGGCGATATCTTGACGGAGACGTTTAGCCCGGCCGCTGTCTATATCCTTAGCCCCAACAAGCATGGTTTGAGAGTATATCGTACCCAGAGAAGAAAGGGTCGTCTCAAGTTGCAGTTGGGCACGTTCCATGGTTTTGTCATAGGATTCAATCGTTTCCAGCTGACGCCGTTTTACCCTAATAGTCTCCTCTATCTGCTTCTTAACGACCGGATCTGAATCAGCTTCAAACCTTTCTTCTAACTCGCGAATACTGGCCTGCGCTCGATGCTTATCCCGCAGAAGAATTTCCCTCTCGCTATGGTATCGATCAAGTCTTCGGGCCAGGTCGTAGATATTTTCCAACCAATCATCGATTTGGCGGGCTGTTTCCAATAGATTATCCTTTAGAACTGAATCCCGCCTGTCTTTTATCGCGGCCGTTATCCGGCTGCGATAATCAAAAGCTTCCTCCATCTTCTCCTGGAGATCCTTATCATTGAGACGCTCCGGTTGGAATTCATCCTGCAACATCTCGGCAACGACCTTTCGGCCTGTTTCCGGGTCTGTATAGCTGCTATAAACAAGCGCCGCTTCGGCGATTATGCCGCTCAGAAGCCAAACCCAGTTTGGGACAAATTCTGAAAGGTTAGAACCAAAAACAGTCAGCAACAAAGTAAGGGCTATGACGACAGCACTTTCCCAGCGAAAAAAAGCGTGCTGTATCATCGCTTTTTGTGCTCGCTCTTCTAGTGATTGTCGACCGTTATTCGCCATGGCAAATCGCGTTAAGATTTCCTGTCCGTACCAATTGCTGCGCCTTCAGCTGCTAGATTGCGCTCTACCTTCTCTATCAAGTTGACCAAATATGTTCGACTGTCGGGGTCAATCGTCCACTCTAGTGCAGATTCTAACACATCGAGGCTTCTCTCGTAATAACCCAATTGGGCATACGCCTCACCTAGTACTCGTTGGTAATACGCTCGAGATGGATCGCTGGCCGCCGCTCGCCGCAAATGGAGTATCGCACTCGCCCACATTCCACGCTTGGCATATACCTGACCTGTTGCAAAGTACACCGGCGCATCGCTTAGACCTCGATCTACTCTTGCGATAAAACGGGTTTGAACTCGTTCGAAATCAGGCCCGATCTTAAAGATGCCATATAGAAGCGCGATGGTAACGACTGCAAACTGAAGCACGTCGCCAACTGTCAACAATGACCGCAGAAAAACATAATCCAGGTCAGTGCTGAGAACGGAGACTAAATCATCTCCAACAAATTCGGCAATCGCTTCCTCGGGTGCCTTTCCTGCCATAAAGCCAAGAAGCATGACTGTAAAGAGGGCTAACAGGACCACAATGCTCGCCGGATAGGCCCATACCTGCCGTAGCGCGACGCCGGCAACCAGAATCCCGATCAGAACGAACAGCATGCCGTGCCAAATGACAGCAACGAATGGTTCTCGGACGATAACCTCGAGAACCGCTTGGAAAAGAAAGAACTCGGCAACGGCTAGAAGTAGCACCCAGAACATGATCAGCTCTTTACTAGAGAGGGGATATCGAAATGTCCTGGCTGTTAATCTGCGACGGCAGTTCGGACATCTATTGTCGTCGAAATCAATTTCATAGGCGCAGTAAGCACAGATATTCGACTCCCGTTCCCATACATCGTCGTAATCTGACCGGCTCTTCATCGCCCCATCGCCGATGATTCGCAGGGGAATATTATCCTCCCATTGCCATTGTTTCTGATGGCGTTCTGGATAAAGAATGGAAGCGGCCGGTGAGGCGGGATTGATTTCTATGTCAACTGTGTTTTTGGTTTCGCTAGCCTTGGACGGGAATTTGTCAAGGCGTTCCAACCCCCTTTTGGCGGGTACACTGTCAGGATTCAATACAAGGACATTCTGAAGACAGATTACACGATCCTCATCCGAATCAACGACACTACTTAACCAAAGCCAGGCGCTTTCGCTCTCCTGATCATTGATAACAACACGAAGTAGAAGATCTCTAGAACGCTCGCTATCACCCCTTTTGGCCGCAGCTATGCCTTCTTCTAAAAGATCCTTGACGTCACTCTCTTTCATCGCAATCGATTGGAGACCCCCAGCCAGGAAGAGAGGATCGGTTGTCCTGATGCCAATCGGATTACTCCTCAGACCGCACGAGTAGTTCTTAAATTAAGTGGCCTTTAGCATGGTTACAGAATTGTTCACGCCGTGTTACGATGCTTCGCTCGATTCTTCGGCTTGTTCTTCCCCTGTCTCAACCGGCATCTCTTCGGCGAGACCAAGGCGTCGCTTGCGCTCATCCAGCTGGATGTCTACTTCGGCCTTACCAAGGGCGTCATCCATCTGCGTATCTAGCCTACTGGCATACATCTCGCTATACGCTGTAGCTTTGTCGAGACGTCCACGTATCGATTCGCCAATGCGGGCAATATCGCCGTCTCCAACTCCGACGAGATCATCTAGGCTCTTAATCGCCTTGACCGTTGCCTCTTTAGACTTGGCGAGCTCAAGAAGTGCCTCTAGCTCCTTCTCTTCCTGACGTATCGTTGTAAGCTTTGCCTGTAACTTAAGCCGGGCATTTAATAGCGACTCGTACTCCCTTTCTTGTCGAACCCATTGTTCATGATATTGCTCTTGCAATCGTCGTGTTGTATTCAGCTCTGTCTGAGCAGCCCGGGCTAGATCGGTCTTCCCTTGCATTAGGAGTGCGTCAATGTTTCGGTCTAACTGATCACCCTTCTTCTTATATTCCTTATACTTCCTCTCAAGAGTCTTCACCTCACCACCGACGGTGGCTGCGGCGTCCTCAAGCTGGTCTAGATTATCCTCTGCGTCACGGATGTACTGCCTCATCACTGCAACCGAATTTGCCTCAAGTGCATTATCAACCATCTCGTGTAGATTTGCAGATATTAGTGTTTGTGTCTTTTCTAGTAACGATGCCATAATTCAGGTCTCCTTAAAAGTTTATTCCATCTCCATCGTCTGTGCCGGGGTATTCACCGGTAGGAAGATCTTGAACGTAATTCCTTGGTCCGACGTGTTTTCTGCATCAATGCGTCCTTCGTGCAGATCGACTATTCCCTTGATGATCATCAAACCTGGATTATGCTCTGAAAGCTCGAGAACTACGAGTTCCGAGCTCGATAATAGAGCACTCATCCTATTTACTTCCTCAGCCTCGAGACGCGTCTCCCTGGCAGAGACGCTCAGGCATACATAGTCTCCTTCTGTTGTCGAAGAGAGGATTATCTCTCCAATGGGTCGTTTCGGATGTAAGTCAGCTACTCTATCAGAGCGACTAATTTGTTCGACAGCGATAGTAGACACTACTTCAATTAATCGTTCCAGGCAATTCCACAACAATTGTCGTTCAATCATAACCATGGGAATATCAAAATCCATCTCGCGAGTGAAATTCAATATTTGAAGTTCATTTTTTCGGTTATATTCCATGCTCACTTCGTCGAGTATGGCGGCAGCATTAGATGGTTCAGATCTGTGCTCAAACGATCTTCGCGCTTCACCGGTTTGAAGCTCCGCGAGAAACATGAAGTCTTCCGCTAATCTGGTTAGCTGGCTGCTCCCAGCTTGTATACCCGTTAGCTGCACCAGAAGATCTTCGTCAGTTTGCGCCGTGCTCAACGAGCTAGTTAGTTTCTGAGAATAATCAGAGACTGCCTCTAGGGGAATACGGAGACCGGGAAGAAGCACATTCAGAATGCCCCGTTTCAGCTCTTCAAAATCGCTTTGGACAAGTCCCTGCCTCTCAAAATGACGGTCTAATTGTGCAATAATTAGATCGAATAAATCTTGTCCATCATACGGTTTGGTTATGTATTCTTCCACACCACTGCGGAAACCTCGCAAAATGTCTCGTCGTTCGGTCTTTGCAGTCAAGAAAATGAAGGGGATGTGAATTAGGGCTCGATTTCTCCTTACTTCCTTGAGGAATTGATAACCATCCATGCTCGGCATCATAATATCTGAGATAATTAGATCCACCGACTGTCTCTCTAATATCGCCAATGCCTCGATACCATTTGAAGCCGTCAGAACAGTTAACTGATAATCGCTGTCAAGAAGTTCTAGCAAGTCGCACAAACCTTCAAGAAGGTGTAATTCATCCTCAACAAGCAATACGGTAGCCGGTTTTGAATGCAGCGCCAGATGAGCATATGCGAGATCGCCGTTCATTGCATTCGACGAAGTAGGAAGAATTATCGTAAATGAACTCCCCCACCCCTCTTCACTGGCAACCTCGATATGGCCACCGTGTAGCTCGATTAAACCCCTAGCAATTGTTAGGCCAGTTCCGGCGCCCTGCTGTTCGAGGATCGGGCGATTGTGCTGGTAAAATAAGTCGAATATTTGCCTATACTCGCTATCTGGGAGACCAATGCCGTTATCCTCAACCTTGATCCATAGTTTGTCTTTCTCTGTATCTACCGAGAGGCGAACCTCCGCGCCACCCTGTTGGTGGATACTAAACTTAACCGCGTTATCGATGATCCTTTCACAAGCATCCAACAATATGTCTCTGTGACCATATACTGCTGGGACAGGATCATTTATTTGGCATGCAAAGTGCAGCCCTTGGCTTTCATTTTCGCGCCTGTATCGGTCGCACAAGACCCTGAGACTATCACCGAGGTCTGTTATGAGAGCTGATTGTCGTTTGAACTGCGCGGCTAATTCGCCTGTACGTAGTTCAATGACCATGATGAGATCATTAACAAGGCGCCTCAACCTGGTGGCACCTACCTGGATCCCTCGCAGATACTCCCAGAGAATATCGACTTCTTCGATGAAAAGACCATCGGCCAGTAAATCATAGTAAGCGGTTACATATGTCAGGGGCGTTCGAAACTCGTGGTTTAATACCTGAACGATGTTACTGCGCAACAGCTGCAGACGTTGTTCCCTATCCATCTGAAGCTGAAAAGCTCGGTCCAATTGGCTCTGGATTAATTGCAGCAACTCGTCGCTATCATACGGTTTGGTGACATACAATTCCGCACCACTTAGACGGCCTTCCTGCACTTCGTCTGGCGTTCCCTTAGCAGAAAGAAAGATCATTGGTATGTGCAGCCACTTCGGATTTCTTCTGATCTGGGACAGAAATTCATACCCTCCCATCCGTGGCATCATTATGTCGGAGATTATGAGATCAGGTATTTGCTCCCCAAGAACACTCAGCCCCCCCGTACCGTCCGACGCGGTCAAAACCTCGACCTCGTAGCCGATATTTGATACCTCAATTAGATCGGCTATGCCGGCTAAAAGTGCTTTATCATCTTCGACAATTAAAATAGTCGCCGGATCAGTCATTGGATTTCAGTGTCCGCTGACCGGCGTCAATTAACATCCAAGTTGAAAAAGTAGATGTGCATCGGCTACAGGAGTCGCGATAATTCACACTGCTACTAACATAACAGACAGATCTGCTGGAACCTAGATTCTAGTCTTCAGATCGGCGTGTGGTTCGGGCACAAATAATATTGTCGAGGTCTGATTAAAGCGAACGTAGACGACGGGCGATTACAAGCACCGCGATCAATCCAAGACCCAGAATGGCAACGCTCAGTGCGCTGGTTCCGGTAGCTGGCAAAGTTCCATCCCCAGTAGACGCAGCGGTTGTGGGCAAAGGCGTAGCCGTACCAGGACCACCGGTACCGGGTTCGCCAGATTCACCTTCGCCCGTCTCACCTTCTGGAGTAGCAGTGGCTTCCGGGGCCGCTTCAGTTGCTTCTTCGGTAACTTCGGCTGCATCTCGGGTTTGGACAGCCGCCTCCGCTGTTGCTTCGGCATCAGCCAGTTGGGATTCAGCGTTAGCGGTTGCAGCCGCCATTTCCTCTTCAGCCGCTTCCTCTGCCTGCCGAGTTGCCTCTTGGGCGTCAAGCTCTCGCTGAACAGCCTGCTCCGTCTCACTGGCCTTGATCGCTTCGACAGTTTGCGTTACCAATGCGTTATTCGCTTCGGTAGTCATATTTTGCTCGGAGATGGCTGTGCTTCTCATCTCCCCGTCGGTCAGCGCGCTTTTACCATCGTCGCGTGCCAACAGGTAAACAAGCATACATGCCGATATAGCGATGAAAATGAGTAAGAGAGCGCCGGCCCATAACAAGAAAGACCTGCCACCTTCAATCTCCTCTTCTTCCTCGACCACGAAATCATCCGCAAAATCATCCGAGAATCCATTCGAAAAATCTTCCGAAATATCATTCGAGAAATCTTCCGAAATGTCACTCGAAATATCTTCTGAGATGTCTTCCGACATGTCCTCCGAGAAATCGTCTGAAAATTCTTCCGACATATCCGCCTCCTGACTTTGACAATGCTACCTACGGACACTGAGTAGATAACGTCTCCAAACAGCTAAAAGCTGCTACGAAATCAAGTCCAAATTAGTATAAGGAATAAATACTCTCTCTCCAGAACCAAATTCTACCTCAGCTCCGGGTAAATGTAATCCGGCTGGCGAGAACTTTGGTCGACTATCAACTTTCGAGACTTTTCCGACCAGGTTGCCACCATTCCATCTTAATACACGAACGAGATCACCAATTTCCAACGGGTTTAGCGCATTCGGGCTTTCTGCCCGCCTGCCTGTAGATGGAATGATTATCTCACTCCTATTACTCCGGGCTCCGCTACGACTGGAAAGCAGTGATGCGTTTTTGCCCTCCGCACGATGCAGTATCTGGAAAATAGGTTCAGACATCGCCTGTTCACCAACTCCATCGGTCAAAAAGATCGGGAAGGGAATGGAACTTGCTGTTAGACATATCTTTGCCGGCATGGATCCCGCGATAATTCCGCGAACTCCACTATTCTCCAGACGATATAGATCATCCGACGAGCTGATCCAGCCAACAATTAAGACCGTACCACGCGAATCGCCACTGATCTTGTCTGGGTTAAATGGTTCCTTCGCCGACTTAACTGCCGTATTCAGCTTCCCGAATCCATCTTTACCCGAATCCCATTTGGCTTGAACTATGGCCCCGCGTGTCTCCAGTACAGCGCCTCGTCCTGGGATTACAGATACGACTCGTCCCTGCATCATGGCCCTTAGGTCAAGCGGCTCCTGCGCTTTCTGCATAATCATGGTACCGTTACGAATCTCCGCCAAGACACCGTTAATCGGGGAATTAATTATGCTAGCTCGGCCAAACCTACCCGGTTTTCGCATGATAGGCATGCCTTTGCGTAGCGTCGCGCCGGGCTCTACTAAGAGATACTTCTGTATCTCAGCGGACGATACACCAAGGATGTCGCTCGCTCGCAGGATATAATAACCACCGATTGGTAGGGCCTGTGCGATAACTTGTACCGGATTTACATCCTGGCCGACACGCACAAATACTTCACCAATATTTGGTAGCAACCGTGTTCGCCGGATCGATGTATAGGAACTAATTCTTGTTGATGATGTCAGCAGCGACATAATCTTGTACCTAAAAATCCTGGACGGAAACGACTATCCACCTACTACTTTACTCATGATTTAATTTATGTCAAGAAGAAACTGTTTTCAGCCATCCCTGTTGATGACTACGCTTGGTTACTTCATCACCTTTGACGTTGATAGGTCTACCTCGGGCGTCAATCAACAATCCGAGCGTACCACCACTAATTCTGCGCGTAGTCCGTTTGCCGGGACCTTCTCCAACATCGAATCTAAATGCTGGTTGCAGTGTAAGATCGGCCACCTTGCCGGCTGCTATAGGAATCAATTCCAAGTTACCAAATTTAATTTCGTGTTGGACTGTGGCCATACCCTCGATTTCGAGTGATAATCGCAGTACCGGCGTGCCTATATCTGCTTGACCAGAAGCAACAACTACCCAGCCGATATCGGTCAGCACACCGCTATCTAGTACCTGGACCACAAGCTGAGGATTGTGAGTCGCCAATAACCCCATGGCTGGCAGTGTATCGTGAGAGTCCAGGACAACCTTGAAGACGCCTGTTGGTTGAAGCCCATCAATTGCAGCGAGAAGGGGATATCCAGGAGAAGGCGACTTCGAGAGAATCCCACCTCGAAGAACGAGTAACTTGATCGATTTTAGAATCCCGTTTTCTGTCAGGTGTCGTCCAGTTGCCAATCCAGACGCGATCTCCTTCGTCAGAAGACCTGCGATTGCCTGTTCAAGGATTAACTCCTTGTTATTCTGCGGTACGGTCTGGGCCATCAATGATTTGTTAAAAATGAAATCTTGAACCTCGGTTGCTCTTGTGTGTCCGTCTGTCCAACTGAAGATATCTGTAAGACCAATGTTTTTGAGCACGTTCACCATCGGTGCGCCTAGACCCAAATCACTGCGCACGATCAAATCAACATTGCCTGGATCCGAAACGACGAGGGACACGCTTCCGCTTCCGATATCCAACCCGACTACTTTCCCATCATGCAAGGCCGCCAGATATTCGGTTATGCCTCCGAAAGCATGGGCAGTGGGCAGAACTGGCAGTGAACTTAGATCTCTGATCCCCTCGATCCCCGGTAGTTCGCTGATCTTTTGTCTGGCATACGTAGAGGCAAGAAGCCCAATGAGGCCATCGAGCTCTTCATCATCCACTGTAGGTCGCACGTTGTCTGCCATATAGACATCGGAAACCTCGCCAAGCTCAGCCAACACCTGTTCCCGGAGATCAATGTTCCCTGCATAGATTACTCTTGGCCTCTGGAAGTCATCGAGCAAGTTCAAACCAATCGACAACGTGTCAACATGGTCTAACAGCCGTTCATCTGAACCGCCGTCACTGCCCCCGACTATGACGGCCAAATCAACATTCCTTTTCAACAGTGATTCTAGCTTGCTGTGTTCGGTACGATCGTCAGAAAGGCTAAATCGATCAATCTCTAACCCGTAAATGGTTTTCAATGCTTTGCGTGCGCTTGCAAGACTCACATCTTCCAGAAGCCCAATAAGAACAGTTCTGAGAGGATCCGCGGCACTAACAACCATTCCAAAGCAGTCAATACCGGTGCCATCGATCCGGCTCGGGCAGATCAGATATCCGTTGGAATTAATAAAAATCCGACCTGTAGATTCGGTTATCTGGTTTACAGCCGCCCGAAAACCATGGTTCACATCGAACCATGGTGCTCTTGCGGTTGTCAATGACGATCCGCGCGAAATAAAACGATACTTACCCTCAACAACGTCGTAGAGAGTGACAACCGTGTTGCTAAAACCTAAGTCTAATACGAGGTGCGATCGGCACCCAGGAGAAGGTTCGGTTTCCTCTGTCATATCATTGAGCGCCTCATCAGGCGAATCAACATATTCGGTCATTATATTCAACCAGTCAATAGTTCTTTAAACGAATCCAGATAGAAACCCAGCCGCTCATTCAGCAATACTAAGGTCGTGCTAAATAATCCTGCGAAAACCCCAGCCAGGGCGATCGTAATTACGAATCTGCCTGCTAAACCAACGTACTTATGCCAAACCGGCAACTTGACCTGACCTGTGGTTGTCAGGCGTCCCGTAAAATGGAAGTAGGCTAGCACACATATTGTCAAACCTGCAACAACAAGGGTTAACAAATCGCTTTCGGTTTTAGCCACAACTTGAGGTAACAAAGTCCCTACTATTGCACCGACGAGGCCGACTGCAGACCCTACGGCGATTAATACGGCCATAGAGCTATTTCCCAACCACTCGTATCCGGGAATAAGTTTTGCAAGCAATAATAGGCTCAAAATAATTGGAACAAGCCACAGAAATATGGGCAATCGGTCCACTGGTGATAGTGCTGATTCCGCTATCGGGATTAGTACCTGTCGAGCAACTACGACAGCGGCAAAACCTGCGCTTACGCCGACCAATATATGGACAGCCAACCGATACATTGGATTGTCTTTTACGATATAGCTATAGACACAGAGCGTCAGCAAGAATCCGATTACGAGTCCGCCTATCTCACCAATGTTGTCCATCGCTTCCATCAGTCCTTTGCCGATCCTGGACGAGAGAGCTTCAGGCCGGTAAGGGCATAGTAGATGGTACCGGCTAAGAGAATGCCTGCGGCCAACCAGATAGCCAGCGTGATACCAGAAACATTTGCCGTACTATCACCCTCTATCCCTATAAGATTCCGTTCGTAAGCTATTGCATCAGGATACCCTTCAATAACCCCCTCTAACTGTCCAGAGATAAAATATGGAATGGTCAGCGGTCCAAGGGCCTGGGTCACGCCGGCTACTAGAGCTACATTTTTTAGTTGTGCTTCTACCTGCTCGATCCAGGCGGTCAGGCTCTCGCTGTCACTGGTCAGTACGAGGATCAATGTAACCTCAGCCAGGCGTCGTTGAGCCTCATCCGGCAGTGGCTGACCAAACAAAGTTTGACAATCGCCAGGATCATTCAGACATTCCGCCAAACTTCTCAGCCCGATCGCTTCTCCAGGTATATAGCCCAGTTGCTGCCAATCTAATCCATCCACGTCTTGGGCAACAATCGCAGCGACTTCGGATCCTGCTGCGCTCTGACTAACCGTGATAGCCTGGCTTTCGATTTCCGCCAGCTGTCCCAATAATATATTCGCTATTGGATTCAATTCACCCGCCATGGCAGGTGTGTAGTCGAACGCGACCAAAACGGGTGTTCCGGCAGCCTTCCGGATCTGGTCGTATAATTGCTGGGCTTCTTCGCTTACCGGCTGCGTCGCTGCTCCCTGAAGCCACTTTGTCGACGCAGGTGCTGCTGCACTGATCAGAATCAAGAGGATGAGTGCCCCTGCAAGGAGGACTCGTAAACGAAGTGAAGAACCACGAGACCACTCGATGGTTTTTCGCTTCTCTTTGACAGGTTCGGCATGTACGAGACCTTCAAGAAGGGCGATCTGTTGCCGCTGTTCCTTTGATATTGTGTAATCAGTTACTAATGAAGTCACCAGGGGGGTGGCGATAGCTGGCTCTATATGGATCGCACCCTTCAATCCGGCCAGCCTTCCCTTGTCTTCTATCGATTCTTCAATACCGAGAAGCTCGGCCGTGTCTCCCTCCTCTTCATGAATATCTCGAAGCCATCGCGGCGTTTCGGCACTGGCCTGAACAGAATCGCTGACCACAGCTTCGTCAAGCTGTTCTTCACCTTTTTTCATCCAATCAGGCGAGACTGATTCCTCGCTCAGCTGTTTCAGCCACTTTTCAAACGATGGATCCAACACAGGATCTTCGACGGGTGACTCCTGATGTTCAATAACCGGTCCTTTTGGTTTGATAAAAGTTACACGGGGAGGTTCGGGCAACTTGATATCTTCGGCGATCTCTTCGCTATCAATGTCACCCGGTCGTTGAAGCTGATCGCGCAACCAGGATGGTAAATCTGTCCCCGCTAGCTGCGTCGGTACGCCTAACAACTTGCCTTCGGTGTCGAGGGGCTGCGTACCCATGTGACTTCTTCGAAGAATTTGACCCCTGTCAAGAGCCGCATCCCCTGTATGTTCAATCCCTTGATCCATGGATTTCGAGCCAGTCTGTGATTGGATTTGATCGTCTTCGCCAATCCCACTATCACTCTTTTTTATCCGACGATCTAGGGCACTCACCCAGTCAAGTGTTTCAGTAGAATCCTTCGGCTGCTCCGGTAGGTCGGATGTGTCCAAACGTCTTACAGGTTCATCATGAAGGCCGCCAACTCCGGATTGATCCGCACCTCGCTGGGCGGCGTCAATTCCTCCCACTGAACCCGCGTCGCTATCATATTGTTCAGAGGTACGGCTCGCCTTAAGAGCAGCATCAATATCCAACAGCCAGCCTGGGATGGACGAGTCTGACGAGTCCGTGGACACATCATCGACCTTTTGTGGTCGACTTTCCTCCACCTGTTCTGTCCTCTCACCACCAAGACCTGTAGAATCGTTATCATCGATATGCTCATCGGTCACAGATGTCTCTGCTCGCACCACCCCAGGTTTACCGGGTTTTTGACGAGACCCGAGTGGCGCTTCCCGATTTCCGCCCTCGGTTATTGATGCCATAAACGAGCCACACAACGCGCAAAATTCTAGATTTGTTGGTGTAAGAGCCTGGCAGTTATCACAGCGAATATGGCCTTCAAGGATTAGCTCGGAGCCGCACGAGATACATCGCCGGCTTAAGGCGCTGTTCTCAACGCTGCAGTTTGGACAATTAACCGTGATCATTTGTCGTATGGTCTATCTGTTCCCATCAGCACCCGTATGGAAACGGCAATAGCGCCCAGAGCAATACCGATAAGAATGCCTCTCATCCCAGCGCTTACAAATACATCGGTCAAGAAATCGCTCAATCCAAGGAAGACATCGCCTACAAGACCAGGCAATGGCGTTCTCCCAAGAAGGAATATTATCACCGCTACGATGAAGATAATTGCCCACCAGGTACGTCTTCTTTGGATGATTCGCACTCCGGAAAACAGCAGAAAAAAGGCTAACATCGATGCTACCGCAGCCTCGAGTGGAGCTTGAACATGCTTAAATACCGTCGAAACACCTCCGCTGGTCAGACCGAAGTAATCTGTAACTCCCAGCAACACCACCGCGGCTAGGCTCAACACAAGGACACCGCTGTAGACGTTTCCCTGAACGAGACGACGAGAATGAACGGTCAGCAAATTGATTATCCCGATAAGCAACGCGATAGCCGCTAATAAGCCAGCCCAGCCAGTTAGAGTCTTGGCAATTGCCGGTACAAACAATAGGCCGATCAGAGCCAAAACGCCAAAGACGTAGGCTAGTACTAATGGTAGCGAACGTTTGATCTGATTCATCAGCCAGTGAGCAAACTCACGAGGGCGGCTATTAGTATGATTAGCGCCACCAAAATGCGTAAGATGTCCTGTAATTGAAGGCTCGCAATGTGGGCCGGCTCACCCTGGAGATAGGCCGCAGCAGCAAACAACTCCTCTCCAATAATCACATCCTCTGTAACAGACATCGCCACGGCGAGCGCCGTGATGTCATCGGAGCCAATGATTTGTTCTAGATGCTCGCGATCAGCCGCTTCAGCAATTATGGCGAGTTCAGACCCAATATGCCCCAAAACAATGTTGCTCCCGTGTTCTCCCGTGTTGATTATCTCGCTTACAGCCGCGCCGTAAGTCATCGGGCTGTCTTCCGGGGCTACAAAACGCGAAGTCTGTGACTGGTAGGCTCCCGGACGTCCCAACTCTTCATACGACCCTCTAATTAGATCTTGAGAGGCAACGAATAGTGTTCCATCGCCACTGGTCACCAAAGGTGGTTTGCCACTGGCGCCTGCCTCTTTTGACAGGTTCTGTAACGCCGACATTGCAGCGAGGCTCGCAGGATTTGTCGCTTTGCCCAAACTTCCCCGTCCCAGCGAGAAATGGATCCCACGGCCGCTCTCAACCGCTCTTGCCGCTTGCCTCTGCAACGCTTGATATGCCTCGACGCTCCTCAGACCAACGGAAGGTCGTGACCGGTATTGGCGTGTCAGATAAACCAAGACCACAGCGCTGATCAGGATCAGTAAAAGTGCGATAACGCTTGGGGTAGAGAAGGTCAACTTTCCCTCGCTTCTAGTTGGTCAATCAGCTCATCGAGAGCTTCCGGCTCCTCTAGCAGGCGGGCCGCATTACCAACCAAATCTCGAGATACTACGAGACCCAGAAGAGGTTGGAGCAACCACAAAACCTGCCCGCCGATTAGTGAAAGGGGCCGACCTGCTTCCAGACCAATAAGCGCCGGCAGACGCAGTCCATGGATACAGAGAGCATCGGCTATCTGTACAACGAATTCCTCGTTGTCTAGCCCACGACGGGTCATTTCGCTTCTTCTGACCTACTTCCAACTGGGCACGTTCTACGGCTAAGTTGACGTAACGTTGCTTTGGGCGAGTATAGCATGTTTACCCCTGAGTGTAAAGACTCGAGATAGGTGTTATGAACGCTTAAGCATGGTACTTTGGTAGCCCTTTGAGAGGCTATTTGACACGTCGCTTTTCACCCCAAGTTATGATCTCTGATACGTACACATAGCAATAATACTGTCGTATAATCGCCAAGGTAGCAGGTTGCAGATCGGTTATGGAGAGGAGGATGTTGTGCGTCGAAAGGTAATACTTAACCCTTGGGCAAATCGGGGAAAGGCAAAAGAGCTCAAGGATAGTATCTTGAGCAGGTTCTCCGATTATGGCGAAGTTGATGTGTCTCTAACTGAAAGCCAGGGTCATGCAACACGATTGGCAGCAGCTGCCGCTGACGAAGGGTATGACGTGGTGGTCGCGGCCGGGGGTGATGGAACCGTACACGAGGTCATAAATGGTCTAGTTCATGGAGATCGTGGACAGACCACCCTCGGGGTTGTTCCGCTCGGATCGGGGAACGATTTCGCATTTGGATCGGGTTTGCTGACGGATCCAGAAAGCGCCATACGCACCATCTGCACCGGTAAGACGAAGACCGTTGATCTAGCTCGAATCGAGGACGATCGCGGACGTTATGTACTCGTTAGCAACGGGATAGGTATTGGTTTTGATGCAACGGTCACCATTCAGTCACGAACCATCACTCGAATCCATGGATTTCCGATGTATCTACTTGCGGTGTTGCAGACGATAGCTCTATATTTCCAGACGCCTCGCCTTCGAATTCGTCTTGACGATGATGTGATCGAACAGGAATCATTATTATTGGCGATAGGTATTGGTCCTCGCGTCGGCGGTGGTTTCTTTTTGACACCCGATGCCACAAACCGCGATGGCATGTTGGACAGCTGCACAGTTAACCCGGTCGGCAGACTCACGATGTTATGGATGCTTCCAAAGGTAATGCGCGGCTCTCATGTCAAAAGCAAACACGTTACCATGCGGCGGAATAGTTATATAGATATCAGCTCTAACCTCCCTCTACCCATACATATCGATGGCGAGATATTTGCGTATCCCGCTGATAATGTCCGCCGGCTGACTGTCTCATGTCTTCCTTCAGCTCTCGAGGTCGTAGCGCCTTCTGGGTGATCTGGTATGTTTGACCTTCTTCAGGCCCTCTCCGATCACGATCTGCCTACCTTACGCATCATTGGAGAATGGTATGAGCTTGACCTTACGGGCTTACAAAAGCCGGCCTGCGTAAACGCACTTTCTGATGCCCTTACTCGGGTCGACATGCCCGAAGAGATCACTTATCTACCCCCTGAAGAGTCGGCAGCGTTTCTTACAATCATTGCGGCGGGTGGACGCATTCCGGTAGCGGCATTCGAGCGTAATCACGGGACGGTCCGCCAGATGGGACCTGGTCGGATGGAGAGGGAGGAACCGTGGCTAGACCCAATCAGCCCGGCAGAAGCCCTCTGGTACAGAGGTTTTTTGTACCGGGCATTCGATGACAATGACGATAGCAACTTTGATGAGTTTTATTACCTGCCAAATGAACTACATGAGCAATTCGGCGGTCCGGATATTGAATCTGAAATTGACCAAGTAGATCAGGAGCAACTCCTAGTTCCTATCCCCGCGCCCGATTCTTTCGAGCCAGCTCCCACTGACGCCGTTGACGACCTGACTGCACTGCTGGCGGCCGCGCAGATCGATCCTCTTGTCGAGGATGGCCTGTCCACTGTTAGCCATCTCCTATTGAACAAAAACCCAGATCGACTTTCTCTTCTTTATACGCTGGCATGGGAAATGAAACTCCTCAGGCCGACCAACTTAGGGGCTAAGCCGACTCGAAAGGTGGTGGAGTGGCTCCACCAGAATCGAGAAAGGCAAATACGTGATATGGTAGATGCCTGGAGCACCACCTCATGGAGCGAGCTATTTCACACGCCCGGGATTGAATGCGAGGGAGGAGACTGGGAACATGAACCGGCATTAGCCCGAACGATACTGGTCGATTCCTTACCCCGCGACCAGATGTGGTATCGTCTCTTGGATTTGGTCACTTCCATCAAGGAAAAGCGCCCAGATTTTCAGCGACCTGGTGGTAACTACGACACCTGGTACATCCGAGATAAACAAAGCGACGAATATCTCACCGGCTTCAGAAGCTGGAACTATGTCGAGGGAAGGCAACTTGCCTATGTGATTTGTGGACCGGTCTCGTGGCTAGGACTGGTGGAATTGGCGCAACCTGGATTGGCGGAGGAAGTTTATTTCAGGCTTACGCCAAAGGCTCTGGCCTGGCTGGGAAAAGAATCAGACGGTTTTGAATCGATAAGCCTACCTATCGTTGTCAAAGATGACGCATCCCTAATCGTTCCCTACAACGCCAACTCGTACCACCGTTTTCAAGTTGCCCGAATCGCCGAGGCCGAAACACCTATCCCAGGAAAGCCATTCGTTTACAGACTGACGCCATCTTCTCTGGAGCAATCCCGGCAGCAGGGAATTGGGCCAGATCGAGTTCTGAGGTTTCTTGAGGAAGCAAGTGGCAGACCAGTTCCAGCGAGCACGAGACGGGCCATCGAACGGTGGGGAGAGAAAGGGACGGAGGCGAAACTCGAGCATGTTGTCGTCCTTCGCGTACGCGATCCAGAAATTCTGGATAAACTGCGCGCCCATCCAAAAACGCGACCTTATATCGCTGAAACACTTGGGGATCTGGCAGTTGCCGTCAGGGAAGGTGAGCAGGATCAGCTAAGAGAAGCGGCTGCCCAGTTGGGATTGCTGCTAGATGAAGGCTCAGCCAAGGATTGACCCCTGATCATGGGCTAATGGATACCGGGCGATCAGAGCCGAAAGGGGAGAATTGAAGTTGAAAACACTTGTCGACTCGTTCATTAGTAAGTTCGGACATCAACCCGAGATTATCGTACGCGCTCCCGGCAGAGTTAACTTACTAGGCGCTCACGTCGACTATAACGAAGGCTGGGTTCTTCCGGGAGCGATTGACCGGGCTGTCTGGGTAGCCGCCGGACCGAGAACAGACTCGAGAATACAAATCGAGTCTTTGGATTTAGGAGGACAGTTACGGGCTGATCTCGGCTCACTCGCTACGAATCACGAAAATGTAGCCACCATGAGTAAAATACCTGGCTGGTCGAAATTCCCGCTTGGAGTTGTCAGGATGTTGACGGACGATGGAAGGCGATTGCCGGGCATGAACGCGGTCTTCTCGGGCGACATACCCATTGGCGCTGGCGTGAGCTCATCGGCCGCTGTCGAGATCGCGTTCATAATGGCCTGGGAATCGATAGCTGGATTTACCATCTCAAAGCGGCAAAGAGCAAAACTGGGGCAGCGCGTTGAAAATGAGTATTTGGGCGTATCCTCTGGTATCATGGACCAATATGCGAGCGTGCATGGCAAGGCAGACAATCTAATTCTACTTGACTGCCGGTCCATCGAGCACAGGCTCGTCCCATTGCCGGTCGATACTGGGGTCATTGTTGCAGATTCAGGTGTACGTAGAGAGTTAGCGAACTCAGAATACAATTTGAGACGAGAGCAATGCCAGGAAGCCGTTGCAATAATTCAGCAGGATTTACCGGACATAGTGGCTCTCAGAGACGTTACGATAGAGGATTTTCGCCACCTGTCTGAAAAGCTACCGCGGCTGCTTAGCATGAGGGCCCAACACGTAATCGAAGAATGCGCCAGGGTCCTTGAAGGTGTTCAAGCTTTGGAGGTCGGAAATCTGAAGCGCTTTGGAGATGCTATAATCCGCTCTCACGTCAGCTCTCGGGATCTGTACGAAGTAAGCATCGAGGAGCTGGATGTTTTGGCCGCGGCAGCGTGGGATTCGGCAGGCTGTTATGGCGCCCGGCTGACCGGCGCCGGATTTGGCGGCTGCGTTGTTGCCTTCATTGATCAAGCGGCCAAAGAGGATGTAACCCACGCCATGAACGATGCATTTAGCACGCACTTCGGCCGCGAGCCTTCGATTTTCACTGGCAAAATTGACAACGGGGCCTCGTACCATTCTCCCTCAGATTTCTAAAAGGCCAGCATCGCAATACCTATAAAATCCTGTCTGTTTTTGCCCAGGTCACTTTCGAGATTTTTTGTCGAAGGTCGGCGGGGCATAGAATAACAGACGATATTCTTTGGTTGTGCCTTATGTTAAGTAGGGACGCATGGTGATGGGTTCTCTACGAGTACGCTCTTGATTTGCCGTATGATTGTTTGGTCAAATGGCAAATTTCAGTTGAGCAAACCCGTGTCGAAACAGATTTTTATCCTTGGGCGTCATTCGTTGGATCTGAAGCGAAATTCATGAGAAAGAAACTTGTTTATGGTGTGATCATCCTGGGATCAATTATGATCCTGTCGACCCTATTCTTATCTCAAATTATCTCGCCTGTGCGTACAGTTCGCGGGAAATCACCTGCTGCTCCCTTGAACGAGGAGATGACGGAAAATCAAAAGCTAGCTCAAGACCTGGCTCTATCGGATTCGAGAGTACAGGGTTATACCATCGGAAGACCATCCGAAGTGTTTGGCATCGCCAATGTTGGTTTGCATTACCCTCCAGGCGCCGCGTCATGTAAGGACGCGAATTGCCAGCAGGTCAACATCTATAACTGGGACGAGAATGCAGCCGTAGTGGTGATCGTTGATCTGGATAGGGAAGAAGTCCTACAGGTTTTTCACCAACCCGGCGTCCATCCAGGAATCAATAAGCGGCTTGTCGATATGGCAATTAACTTAGCGGTCAACGATCCCCAGGTCATAGAAATTCTTGGATTCGAGCCAGAAGTGGAAGACATAGATATGGCGCCCGTTGACGCCGATGCTCCGGGCAGTGCATGCGACGGAGACAGGCTATGTGTGGCGCCTACCTTCGACTTGGGCGGCCGTATACTATGGGTATTGGTCGATTTGCATGAGGAAAAGGTCGCAGCACTGAGATGGACAACAGTGCGGCCTGAGGATAGTGAGAGCCTCGTGAAGTTCCCACCTGATGCCGGATGCCCGGTTCCAGGTTCGGTTACGCGCGACGGCTGGACGATGGAATACGAGGTTGCCGGTACCGACGGACTGCGCGTCTACAACGTCGCCTATAATGCTCAAGAGGTGGCGACCAGTATTAAACTGGTTGAATGGCGTGCTGATTATGGCAGTTCAGGGTTTCGTGATTCGACTGGGTGTGGCGGCGGAGGTGGTGGCTTTCCTATCTACCCCTATGGCGATACCCAGATTCTCGATCTGGTTGATGACCAGCAGAACGTGATCGGGTTTGAAGCTGTTCAAGACTTTCGCATGAGTAATTGGGGCCAATCATGTAACTACAGGTATGAACAACACGTTCAGTTCTTCGACGACGGCCGATTTCGAGTCGTCTCCGGGGCTTACGGAAAAGGCTGCGGTTTGAACGCCATCTACCGCCCGGTCGTGAGAATAGATATCGCCGTGAATGGTGACGATGGTGACTCCCTCGCTATATGGAATGGGCGAGATGGCTGGAGCCATCAAGAGAATGAGCTGTGGCGAACTCCGTACAGCGGCCCGGATGGCCCCCATATGATCAGCACTGACGGCTACGCGTTGAAGGTTACCGACGCATCTGGTTATGGATAATATCTCGAACCAGGTCGCAGGCAATTCAATGACGATGGCGGAGGTGATGAACCGTTCATCTACGTGACCTTACACCATCCGTCGCAAGGCGATTCTGACTTAGGTGTTATTGGCGCCTGCTGTTATGACGACCACCAACAAGGACCTGACATCTATGTGAACGGCGAGTCCATTGACAATGCTAACATCGTCATATGGTATGTCCCCCAAATGGAGACTGATGCTGAAGATGGCGGCGATGGCTACTATTACTGGACTCTACTGACTGGCGGTGTACCCGGACCCACATATCCGTGCTTTAGCGGCCCGATGTTTGTGCCGGCATCATCTGTCGATCAAACTACCTCCCCTTTACGGCTAGAGCCCCCGATCCATAAGTAGACCCCAAATAAGTTTGCGACTGCTCAGAAAGGGCCCAAAGAAGGGTCTTAGGAAGGGCCAAGCCAAATATCCTTGGAAGAGCGAATAGAAAAGAAGTCATTGGGCCAGATCGCTGATCGCATCTTGAAACGGATTACAGCAACGGTCTATAGTGACTGGAAAGCAATCAGCTGCCAATCAAGAGGGGAAGAAAGGTGACACCGGGAAGAACAATCTTGTAAATGACGTTGTCGTATCTACTGGCGATATACATTTCGCCGTTAACGTTTTCACCAAAGCTTGTAAACAGTTCAGCGTTGAATAAACCGAGCTGTTCCAATCGCCACGTCCCGTTAAACTCAAGGCTCCATATCTGACCGTTGCAATAGTCGGCGAACAGGTACCTTCCGAACAATCCAGGGTAGTGGCTGCCCCGATACACATATCCCCCTGTAACGGAGCATCCGGGTTGGCTATGGTTATAGACATGGATCGGGAAGTCATATTGACCGGCTGGGCCGCAACCGCTGGTGTTGTACGTGGCGATTCCCTCGTAACAGCGCCAACCCCAGTTTTCTCCCCCACCGCTCGAGGCGGCTTGATAATCAATTTCCTCCCACGTGTTTTGCCCCACATCGCCGATATACATATCACCGGTAAGACGGTCAAAGCTGAATCGCCAGGGATTTCTGAGGCCCATCGACCAAATCTCATCAA
>JBARZW010000178.1:0-5406 GCA_049650305.1 Promineifilaceae bacterium (SeqCode) | reverse complement strand
TGAAGATAGCTATTACAGCCGATTTGCATTTGACGACCAGGGATCTCAATCCTGAAAGATTTGAAACCCTGGAGAGGTTGCTGACCGGTTTACGTTATGCCGGTGTGAAGACATTGATCATCGCTGGCGACCTTTTCGACGCATCCCGTCAGAACTACGCCGAATTTGAGCTCGTGTGCCGCCAGCCAGAGAATCGGGACATTTCCATCTTCGTCATCCCAGGTAACCACGACCCCGCAATTGATGACGGCAAGGTAGTCGCCGAAAACCTGACCATCATTGATACCCCTTCGATCCACGAACTAGCTGGCCGGTCTTTCCTCTTCTTGCCCTATCGGCCGGCAAAGACGATGGGCGAGGAAATCGCCAAGTTTGGCCGTCGCTTGCAGGCCAACGAGTGGGTGCTGGTTGGGCATGGTGATTGGGCTGGTGGATTGCGTACACTAAATCCGGCCGAGCCTGGCGTCTATATGCCCCTCACCAGAAATGATATTGAAACCTATAGGCCGGCGCGTGTTTTCCTGGGGCATATCCACAGCCCTACTGATGCACCACCGGTTCACTACCCAGGATCGCCCTGTGGGCTGGATATCACCGAGACGGGTAGAAGGCGGTGTTTGTTCTATGATGCCCATACCGACCAGGTCGAGTCTCATACTATTGATGCGCCGGTCCTCTTTTTCAGCGAGTCCTTTGTCATTGTGCCCGTTGCGGATGAAGCCGCCTATCTGCGCAGGCAAATAACCTCCAGGCAGATGAATTGGGGATTAACGCCAGCAGAGAAAGCTAAGACCCAGCTACGGGTAAAGGTCGCCGGGTATTCGGCCGACAAGGCGGCGCTTCAATCGGTGCTGCAAGAAGCGTTCGCTGGATTCTCTTTCTTCAAAGGCCAAGAGCCAGACATTGATGACGTCAATACTTCCGATGACCAGGATAGACAATACATCGCCGAACAGGTGAGG
This sequence comes from Promineifilaceae bacterium (SeqCode), assembly GCA_049650305.1. Taxonomy (GTDB): domain Bacteria; phylum Chloroflexota; class Anaerolineae; order Promineifilales; family Promineifilaceae; genus UBA11865. The sequence goes on along the minus strand of JBARZW010000178.1, from coordinate 4,444 downwards.
ACCAGCGTAGAGGATTTATCCTGGCCCAGTGGAATGGATGAACCAACCACAGATGAAATTCTTCTGGAAGCACTCCATATCATTTACAAAAGGTGAGCCATGGCTATTCACATCGATCAGATAAACGTCGAGAAGGTAGGCCCTATTTCTGGATTGCCACTGTCCTTAAAACGGTTCAACTTGATATACGGGCTCAACGAACAAGGTAAAACCTTCCTGGTTGAGTTTGTGATTCGCTCCCTCTTCAAGAATTTGTCGGGATGGTCACTGCGTGACACCGATAGTCGAGGGAAGGTCGTTGTATCAGGACTTAGCGAATCACCTATCGCTTTGACGCCATCTTCCGACCGAAAGCTAGAAGATTACCTGACTGAAGAGGAATCGGGGATGCCAGCGCGGATCAGCCGCCTCCTTGTCGTGAAAGGGGCGGACTTGAGCTTTGAAGATGGCCAACGACGTGCTGTCAGCAAGGAAGTATTGAAGGAGTTCCTGTCAGGTCAAGGCGTGTTGGATGTTATTGAGGGCAATATTACTAGTACCGTTAAACAAGCGACCTTTGAGAATGGTCACATAGAAGGACCCAATAGAGGTGAAATCAAAAGCAAGAATAATCTGGAGAGCGACCTGAAGCAGATCGACGGTCTGTTCGAGCAAGTTGAAGCCATTTATTCGGGTGGCGAACGTCAGGCACTGCAAGCCAGGGTTCAAGAGCTGGAAGCTGCGATCACCGGACAGGAAGCGGCCAAGAGCCGTCAGGCGTATCAACTTGACCAGAGTATGCGGCAGAAGCAAGAACAGATCGAGCGGTTGCCGCAGGAGGACCTCGACGATCTCAAAGCTAACTTCAGCAAACTTCAGGAAACCCTGATGCGCATCAGTCGCCAAGAGGTCAGGTTGGCTGAGCTGAACCGAGAAAGCGAGCACTATGAGTGGTTGGAGGAAGCAATTTCCCTGTACGAACAGCGGGGGTCGCGGGGCCGAACCAAGATGAGTCCCATCTTCCCAGTTGTAATCATTCTGGCACTGTTCCTGGCTATTGTCTCTAGTTTCATGAGCGTCCCTCTTGGCACCGTTGTTCTGGTCATCATTGCCGCTATCGTTGGCTGGTTATACGTGCGCCAGTACCGGTCGGCGTTTGAGAACGCTACCGATGTCGACGAGATCAGGAAGCTGGAGGAGGAATTTCAGCGACGATTCGGCCAGCCGCTATCTGGATTGCCCCAATTAAGAGAGGCGAAAAAGGCAATGGAAGAAGCCTATCACGGCGCGAAGGCCCTGTACGGTGGACTGGAGGAAGAGCGGGTGAAGCTAGAGGATCTCCGGGATCAGGTTACAGCAGAATTCCAGCGGCTGATGGATAAGATTCCGGATCCCGAGGTCTGGGAGACGGAGATAAAGAAACTAGTGGATCATCGCAGTCAAATGCAGAAACAGCTTAACAACTATCAGGTGGAGCTGGCCGCTCTCGGTATACCCGAATCCGAATACAGGACCGAACCAACTACCATCGATTACAGTCCGGAAAGTCACCAAGCGTTTCAAGAAGAATTAGTCCAAGCGAAAGAGAACCTAAAAGAGAAAACAAATGACCTCGACAACCTCAAACAAGGCGTTAGCGCAACAACTAGGGACGAAATCTCGATTGGCTGGGAGAGTTTGATCCAGAACTTGCAGCACAAACGAGAAGGAATTGTTACCGAGTATCGAGAAGTCACAGCCAAAGTTCTGGCCGGCATTCTGGTCAATGAGCGGCTGGATGTCATTAGGGCGCAGGAAGAAGAGAAGATACAAGAAAAACTAGCGTCGCCCAAGGTGAGTGGGCCCATTCATCATATCACCGGGCGATATTCTAGTGTTCACTATGAGGGCGAAAAGGTTTGGGTGACCGACGACTTCGGCCGATTCTCTCTTTCTGATCTGAGCACCGGCGCCCTTGAGCAAGTGCTGCTTGGTCTGCGAATAGGGTTTGCCGCCCACACGCTGGGCCAGGATCGTTTGTTCCTGCTTTTGGACGACGCTTTTCAACACGCTGACTGGAATAGAAGGCCTCGGTTGCTAGACCAGACAGTAACCTTGGCCAAAGAGGGCTGGCAGATCATCTATTTCACAATGGACCAACACATCAAGAGGCTATTCGACAAGGCAGGACAGCAGCATTTCCCCGACCAATATATGTGTCATGAGTTATACACAGAAAATTCATCGTCTCTTTCAATCGAGTGAAGTAAATATGGCTCAGAAAAACGTCATTTTTCTGCACGGCTTTGCCTCTTCCGGAATGGGTACGAAGGGTCAGTACTTGGGTCGTAGATTCCGGGAAGCCCCTGACGTGGATTTCAGGGCTTTTGATTTCACACCCACGCCCAGGGACTTCGAGTACATGACCATCACCGGGATGATCAACCGTTTGCGTCAGTTTGTGCTTCTTGAGAAGTTGGAACCGTTTCAGTTGATTGGCAGTTCTTTTGGCGCATTGGTAGGCATGAATTACGCGCATCGTTTCAGGGGCGTTGAAAAGTCGCTATTACTGGCTCCGGCTTTGAGTTATTCATCGATGGCGTCATCGGCCGAAGAAGCTGAAAAATGGCGCAGCCAGGGTGTCGCTCAGGTGGTCCATTATGCCTTTGACCAAAAACTACCGCTCCGATACGAACTAGAGATAGACGGCCGGCTCTATGCCAGGATGCCACGACCTACCGGGCCCATCACGATTATCCATGGGACGAGCGACGAGGTGGTACCGGTTGAACACAGCCGGCAGTACACAGCCGAATACCCTGATCTGGTTAAGCTCATCGAGGTGGATGGTGGTCACGACCTCAATGATTATCTGGATTTTATTTGGCAGCAGGTTGGTTTGGGATAAAACCCAGATAGAAAGAAGATCAGCAAGCTCTCTCTTGAGAGCCAATCTGCGTCCCTAATCTGCGACATCTGCGTGCTATCCGACAAGGAAGAGGAATCGAACGCTGATAACGCAGATCTAAAAGATATGAACGCGGATCAAGATGGGTGATAAGATATGACTTATAAGCATTCGGAACTGACCTCGGCCGTCATTGGGGCGTTTTATGACGTGTATAACGAGCTGGGTTACGGCTTTCTGGAGAAAGTGTACGAAAATGCGCTGGTGTACGAATTGAGAAAGTGAGGTTTTGGGGTCCAGCAGCAAGCGCCCATTGATGTCACCTATGACGGCTTGCTGGTTGGCCAGTATTTCGCCGATCTGCTGGACAATGAGCTGGTCATCGTGGAACTGAAGGCTGCCAAGGCGATCGCCGAGGAGCACGAGGCACAGCTATTCTGAATTATTTGAAGGCAACCGAGATTGAGGTGGGTTTGCTTATGAATTTTGGTCCGAAACCGGGAGTCAAGCGAAGGATATTCGAGACTGCGAGGAAGGAAGGACGCTGATTACGCAGAGGAAAATAGAACGCAGATTACGCAGATTTATCTAGATGAGATCAGCGAAAATCTGCGTCCTCGATCCGCGCCATCAGCGTTCTAATTCAGTAAACTATACGCCGATCGACGCTCGCACAACCTGGTCTCGATGTTCGAGATCAAAACCCAGCCCCACGACGACGTGTTTCATGCCCTGATTCTCTGGGAGCATGAAGGCCACAACCCGTTTGATGTCCGGTTCGTCCCGGGCCACCTGGAGCAAGCGCATCACCAGCTCTGTCCCAAGGCCATGCCCCTGAAATGTATCCCTGATTAGCACCGAGAATTCAGCCTCGTCGCCGCCGTAGACTTTGCTGAGCCGAGCTACGCCAATGATCTCCCGCTCTGGCTCCCGGCGAATGGCCACGAGAACCATCTCCCGGTCGTAGTCGATGAAGCATATCTGGGTCAGCCGGTCATGGGCGACGCGTTGGCTCAGCTGTAGGGCGTGAAAGTAACGCATATAGACGCTGTGTTCCGACAACCCGCTATGGAACTGGACCATGAGCGGTTCATCTTCCGGGCGGACCGGCCGGATATTAATCGGCGTCCCATCCTTCAACGACCAGGGTTGGACGTATTGGGAAGGATAAGGACGGATGGCCAATTTAGGAAGCTGGTCCCCGGTTGCCCCTGGTTCGTGTAGGACGACACGGGCGTCCAGGGCAGTCAGCCCCTTTGACGAGGCCAGTAATGGATTGATATCGATCTCCTTGATGTAGCTCTGTTCAACGACAAGGAAGCTAAATCGCACCAGGAGCTTTTCAAGCTCATTCAGGTCTACGGGATCTCGGCCGCGAACACCTTTCAGAGCCTCGTAGATTTTGGTCCGCTCCATCATGCGACGGGCCAACGTCGTATTGAGCGGTGGAAGTCCCAACTCCCTATCTTTAAACACCTCAACCATGATTCCGCCGGCCCCAAACAACAGAACCGGCCCGAATTGCGGATCGGGGCTACTCCCCACGATTAATTCATAGCCATCACTCAGGTCCAGCAT
>JBARZW010000177.1:0-1747 GCA_049650305.1 Promineifilaceae bacterium (SeqCode) | reverse complement strand
CCAATCTCTGCCATTAGCTTTTTATCATAGACACCAATATCCGACTCAGCTATTTGATCCCAAGCCCTTATCCCATAGACCACAACATCTTCATCATTGAGCAAAGGATATTTATCGGCTATCCGGACGATCTTTTCGGGGCCACGGCCGGTTAATATTGCCAGTTCCATGTCGGCGGGATCGCCACTAGCTGATGTCTCCGGGCTCTGAAAATCAGCATGGCCATCAAGAAAGACGAGTCCAACTTCTGTATCTCTTCGCGCAAAGGCTGAGAATATCCCCACCAACATGCTGCAATCCCCTCCAAGTAACAGCGGAAAGGATTCCCGTTAGAGTATTGTTCCAAGCTTTCTCGATAGATCATTTGAGAGGTCAATCCACAGATCAAAATCTTTAATCCCGGTTTCAAGATCGCGAATCCCTTGAAATTGAAAACCTGACAAGTCTCCGAGATCGGTTGCAGAATGTCCTTCTGTCTCCAATAGCGGAATCAGATTCGCCCGCCTTAATCCGTCTGCTGGGTTCTCAATATCTGGCGGAGATCCAAGACCATTGAATGGAGTTCCCAATATTTCAATCCTCATTCTCACCATCCCTAATTTGTTCATACAACGATTTCATCACCATACTTCATGATCGTACACTCTGGTCCCATTTTCTCAATTTCACGCACGAACATTTCATCGTCAGCCGGATGTGCTTTCTCAATCGTTCTAATATCGTTATTTGATTATCATGATTTTAATCTCCTGATATATCGGTTGGCGCATCAGTCGCCTTCGACCCAGATAGCCGAAATCAACGGCAGGCCCAGGGAGTAGAGCCGGCGCAGCAGGCCCTGTAACGCTGCCTGGTCGACGGTGCCGGTCAGGGTGGTGACCGGTGAACCGTCATCCTCGTTTTCGACCGTGACGGTCATCCTCCCGTTCCAATCCGACCAGCTCTCGTCGAGCTTTCCCGGCACTTTGATTTGGTAGGTTGCCGGTCGATCCAGAGTAAGTTTTTGTTCGTCTTTCGTCATCATTAATTGCCTCTTATCCTTGCAGCATAGCCGCGAGGTGGTATTAGTGTCATACCCCGAACGTGGTATTTTGGGGGTTTATTGCAGGCCTGTAGCGTGATGGGATATGCCAGGGGCGAATCGGGATAGGGGGGCTTTCGCCCCCCTCCCACACCACCGGACATGCGGGTCCGCATCCGGCGGTTCGGGAAAGTATGACGAAGTCGTTGCTTAGTGCTGAGCTGTTTCTCTCTCCAGGTGTCTGATAACGGCTTCCGCCTCGCCCACTTCCTTCCGGCCTTCAGCCTTCTCTCCACACGCGCCCTAGCTTCCATTCCATCTAGGTATCGGTTGCTGTCGTTATCCTCCGCCTTTCCGCTCAACTCCTATCCCGTTCGGCCCTTCGCCCTGTAGATGAGTTTCCCCATCCGCCCTGGGTGGCCGTTACCCCACCGACTACTATGGCCTCTGCTGACTTCTGCCTCATCGGCAGACCTCCCCGGATAAGGTTCGGTAACTTTCCCCTGACCCTCGCCGCGTTTACATGAGACTGCTTTGACCCTTCTTGGACTTTACTGTCTTTGGCCAGCTCATCCGGCATCCCATGCCTTTCTACGCGATTTTTGTTCATCGAGTCCAGAGCCTCCACTGAGCGTAGCCGAAGTGTTTTGCACTCCAGCTTCCTCTCCACGTTCGCTCACGCTCACGCAGTTGCCTTCGGCTAGTGGTTCGTCGGGCCAACGCCCA
>JBARZW010000176.1:0-66982 GCA_049650305.1 Promineifilaceae bacterium (SeqCode) | reverse complement strand
GGTGAATTTCCCACGTGAGACGCCGTTGTCACCTGATGTAGATTTGAAATTAATGGCCAGGCGATACCGAATTACCGGGGGAAATATCCGCAACATTATCATGGCATCCGCTTTTCTGGCTGCTGAGGCCGGCGAGCCGGTTGGCATGCGGCACTTATTACATGGAGCAAAGCGCGAATACCAGAAGATGGGTCGACTTATCGACGAAGAACTGTTTGTAACAGATACGTCTGAGGTGACGAGTGACTTCGTTACATAGAAATTCACCCTCGAGGGATACGAAGCAATCGCGATCCGCTGTCGCGCTTAGCCCGATCCTAGAGGACGAGAGGGATGTTGCTATAGCTTCAGCACAATTGGACCCAGCATCCTATGCGGGCCAACGAGGTGTTCTTCCCACGTTGTACCTTGCTCGCGCAATGGAGGGCGGGTGGAGCGGTGGGGGTTCGACGATAAGTCGTCAGCGCATAGCCCAACAACTACAGCGCGCCCATGGAAACCATTTCGTCCAGCGTTTAATTCAGCGTGACAATGGCGAGGATGAGGAAGCCGCAGAAACGACCAGTGAAGAACAACCCTCAGCAGAATTAGCCGTACCCAGTGCGGACGCCCCATCCCTCGGTTCAGGCCAATTGACGCTGGATCCTGGGATCTTTCAACAGCAACCGATAGCCGCCGCGGTGCCTGTCGGCGAGCTGATGCAGCCTTCGCCTGAATTACTGAACAGCTTGGTCACCAATTGGCAGCAAGATTTCCAGAGACGGTATACCGGCCCTGCTATTCCACAGGATGCCTGGACACAAATCTGGCAGCAGTGGCGTCGTTTGGCCGATCGCTGGATCGCCCGAGGAGATCCAATCATCGCCAATCCGAGCGAAGCCCAGGATCTGTTAAGAGAAGATGCCACTGAGTTCATCCTACAGCAGCTTTCTGGCCAAGAGCCTTCTGAGCCTCCCAGCGCCGGCGATGTCGCTAGTGATGTCGCCGAGCAGGTCTGGCCCGCATTTCAGGCTGCCATCGAGGCCACCCAGTTTTACCAACAGATCACCTCACGAGCGGGCGAGTTAGCCGAGGAGCATTGGCCTGTGCTCATTCCTCTGGTGGGCACGGCACTTGCGTCCGCGATCGCCACGGGTGCCGGCTACGAAGATTGGAGTCAGATGGAAACACTGGCTGGCGCTCTCACCTCGATTCCCGAGGTTGATATTCCTATCGGGGAAGACATGCACCTGCTACTCAGTTTTGCCGAATCCGAAGCGGCACCTGGTGAAGAGGGAGTGGTGATTGGCCTTCGCCCAAGAGTGGGCTTGCGCTGGGATTTCGAAGGTGGACGCAACCTGCAGGTGCAAGGAGATGCCGACATGCGTTTTCAGACCGGCGCTGAGAGCGAAAGCGGTTTCCAATTTGGCATCGCAGGAGGCCTAGAGGTATCGGGTCAGTTTTAGCGGATTCATAATCGGTTACTGGTTCAGCGGTGACTACAGGCAGCATTTTAGTAAGGAGGATTGTGATGGCCGATCAACACACATATGAGGAAAAAGGAAAAGTCCAGCCTAAGCCCGAACACGAGGGAGAATTACCCCAAAAGGTTGAAGGCCCGGTTACGGTATCCGATATGGAGGGAAAGCTGAATGCTGAGACACTGACACGAATGCAGCAGACAGTAGGTAACGCGGCCGTACAACGATTCCTGGCCCAGCGAAGCGGTGAAGGATCAAACGTGGTGGACGATGAGACTGCTTCAACGATAAACGCCAAGCGCGGCGGCGGTCAGGCTCTGGACGATGGAATCTCCTCCAAAGCAGGCGAAGCCATGGGCCATGACTTCAGTGGAGTAAATGTTCACACCGACAGCCAGTCAGATGAGCTGAACCAGCAGCTCGGTGCCAAAGCATTCACAACGGGGAGCGACATCTTCTTCAAAGAGGGTGCCTATAACCCTTCGAGCAATGATGGGCAGCAGCTCATTTCCCACGAATTAACCCATGTCGTCCAGCAAAGCTCCAACACGACTCCTGGACAAGGCAAAATGACGGTCAACGATCCGAACGACCAATATGAGAGCCAAGCGGACGCTGTTGCCGAATCAGTTCTAAACTTACCTGAAGATGACTCGGTTCAGCGAGAAACGAGTGAATTACTCCAAACGCAGATTGAAGAAGAAGAGCCGGAAATGGCAGAAGTGCAGACGCAGGAAGAGGAGGAAGGGGAAGAAATAGCTAGCCTAAAAGAGGCGGACGAATCTTTACAGGCGAAGCTACAGATGGAAGAGATGCCAGAGGAAGAGGAAGCTCTCGCGGCGAAGCTGCAGATGGAAGAGATGCTAGAGGAAGAGGAATCTCTTGCGGCGAAGCTGCAGATGGAAGAGATGCCAGGGGAAGAGGAGGCTCTCGCGGCGAAGCTGCAGAGGCAGGTGGAAGAGGAAGAATCCATACAGCCGAGGTTGCAGATGCAGGAAGAAATACCCGAAGAAGAGCTTTAGTGTGATGAGACTTCGTCCTCAGGCTTTCCCGGCAAAGCGAAACACCTTTGAGGTCCAAAGTGCCTAAGTACGTAATCTGGAGACCGTCATGATCGCAGATCTAGATGAAACTATTAAGCAATTGCTTGTCACAGACATGCCCATCAAAAATGGGGAGATCGACGTCAAGTTCGACCAGCCCAAGCGCGAATGGAGCGCCAGGCTGACCAAACCCACAGTCAATTTCTTCCTATATGATCTGCGGGAAAACGTCGAACTGCGCCAGGCGCAGTATCAGAAGATAATGAATGGCAATCCCCGGGAGAATATCGCCGCAATGAAAAAGGCGCCCCAGAGGATTGATTGTTACTACATGCTGACAGTCTGGGCGGCCGAACCAGAGGATGAACACCGCTTATTGACCCGTACCCTCATGTCCCTTTTCCGCTATCCGATGCTTCCCGAGCATCTGCTTGTCGGTACGTTGCAGAATCCGAAGTTTCCCATCATGACCTATTTAGCCAGGCACGATAAGCTGACCAATCCGGCCGAGGTCTGGAGCGCTCTTGATAACGAAATGCGCACAGCGATCTGCTACAGCATTACCTTGGCCCTTGATCCCTGGTCAGAAGTTACTGGACCTATCGTCCGCACTCTCAATCTACGGGCCGGACAGTCAAGCACATTGCCAATTAAAAAGGAACTGGTCGAAGGGACAGTCGATTTCGACTTCACCTATATCGGCGGGACGGTCCGCAACAAAGCCAAGGATCATGAACCCGAGTCTGGCCTATCCGTGGCCATCAAGGGAACGGGGTTATTTGATAAGACCGATGATTCGGGTCGCTTTACCCTGGGCGGCATGCCAGCGGGTGACTATACCCTTGTAGTTTGGCCAGCGAAGGGAAAGCCAAAAGAAAAGAAGATCACTGTACCGGCCGCCGACGGCGATTACGACGTCGACTTATGAAAACAAAGGGGAGATTACATGAGCATAAATTGCCACAGCCGCAGTCGATCGCCACCCAAGGAGGTTGCCTATGGGTAGTAGACACTAAGAAAGAACGAAATGTCTTTCGGAAGTGCGCCCTATCCGGTCGAAGACCGGATAAGAGCACAGCAGTAAAAAGGAGAATATAGATTATGGCTGTTACATATGCATCCCCCGGAGTCTACGTAGAAGAAGTAGATCGGGGAACAAAACCAATCGAAATCGCGGGCGTGTCCATTTCGGCCTTCGTGGGTATAACGGCCGAAGCCAGCCTGAAGGCTCTCGATCCAGAGACGGGCGAGAGAGTTCCGGTGGAATCGGCGCTGAACAAAGCCACATTGGTCACGAATTGGACCCAATTCACTGATACCTTCGGCGGTTTCGCGTCTGGGGCCTATCTACCTGACGCGGTATATGGCTACTTCGCCAACGGCGGTGGGCCATGCTACGTCACCAGCCTTCGTGCGCTCGACTCGGCCGACGCCGATGTCGCGGCCGCGGCGGTTGATGTACCGGCCGCCAAAGGCAAGAGCTTCACGGTGTCGGCGAAGACTGCCGGACCTGCCGGGAACAACCTCACGGTCACTATAAAGAACGAGGTCGGCGATGACGGCAAACCAACCGGCACCTTCTCGATGAGCGTCGGAAGTGAGTCCAAGTCGGGTCTTAGCATGAAGAAGGGCGACGGCGATGCCTATCTGGAGAATGCCGATTTTGCGTCGGTATCGATCTCAGACATCGGCACGGCCACGGCAACTCCTGAAGACGGCAGTTACAACCTGACCGGCGGCGGTATGGCTTCCCTTTCGCCAAAGGACTTCGTCGGCGATCCCTCAGAGCGCACCGGTCTAGGAGGCCTGGAAGCGCTCGACGACGTACGCCTCGTGCTCTGCCCCGACCTCATGGCCGGATATGACGGCTCTGATGAGGCCAAAGAGCGGGTCAAGATGGTCCAGGAAGCGATGATCACGCATTGCGAACTTATGCGTTACCGTTTCGCGATACTGGATGCACCTCCGGGCTTGAACGCCCAGCAGGCAAAAGAGTGGCGTCTCTACATTAACTTCGATACCTCCTACGCTGCTATGTACTATCCCTGGATCCAGATCGCCGACCTCAGCGGCAGCGGTAGCACGACTAAGATGGTCCCACCTAGCGGCCACGTCGTCGGGGTCTACAACCGCACCGATGGCGAGCGCGGCGTCCACAAGGCGCCGGCCAACGAGATCGTGCGCGGGGCCATCGACCTGGAGCTCAATCTTAGCCGAGGTGAGCAAGATACACTGAATCCTATCGGCGTGAACTGCATTCGTTCCTTCCCCGGTCGTGGCATCCGAGTCTGGGGTGCGCGTACCCTCAGCAGCGACGGCTCCTGGCGCTACATCAACGTCCGCCGGCTTTTCATCGTCGTCGAAGCTTCGATAGACGTTGGCCTGCAATGGGTGGTCTTTGAACCCAACGACATGATGCTCTGGGCCCGTGTCCGTCGTGATGTAAATGCGTTCCTCACCACTATCTGGAGTAGTGGCGCCCTTTTCGGACTGTCCGGCGACGAGGCTTTTTATGTCAAGTGCGACGAGGAGTTGAATCCGGCCGAAGTCCGGGACCTGGGCCAGCTCATCATCGAGGTGGGCATATGTCCGGTCAAGCCGGCCGAGTTCGTCATCTTCCGCATCAGCCAGTGGGCCGGTCCAAATGCTGCGGCGTAAACGTTCGGTAGATCCATACTCCCTGGCTGATCTTAGCTGTGTATGGATTGCCGAAATTACCGTAAGTGGTTTAGTTGAGGATTCGAGTTTGTAATTAGACCAGAATTAGGAGAACGAATTATGCCAGCACTCCCGGTAGTAAGTTCAAGAGATAGCGATTTGAATGAAGATCCGCTTCTCGGATTTAATTTCTCATTGGAGATCAGCGGTAAATTAGCAGGTTATTTCACCGAATGCTCAGGCATTGGCTCAGAAAATGAAGTCATCGAGCACAAAGTCGTCGATAAGCAAGGCCATGAGATCGTCCGCAAGATAGCCGGCCGTCTGAAGTGGCAGGATGTCTCGTTGAAAAGGGGAATAACCTCCAATTTAGAGGTCTGGAAATGGCGAGAGACGGTCGTGAAAGGAAACATGCAAGACGCCCGTCAGGACATCACGATCACAATGATGGACCGGATGTACAATCCAACGGCTATTTGGAACTTTAGCAAAGCCTGGCCATCGAAAGTGACCGGACCCTCCCTCAAGTCGGATGACAACAATTTCGGCATCGAAGAGGTAACCATCGTGCATGAGGGCATGTATCGAGATAAGTAAGGCGTTCCGATAGGGTATTGGTAGGCGGTCTCCTTCGGAGTCGCCTACCTTTTACCTGCGGATGATCGAACAAAATGATGGAAATCGAATTTACACTGCCTCGTGGCTTTGAGGACGGCCAAGGTCAGGTTCATCGCCAGGGAGCTATGCGCCTGGCGACGGCGCTTGATGAGATCGAGCCGCTGCAAGATCCGCGGGTACAGAACAATGAAGCCTACCTAGTCATCTTGCTACTTTCAAGAGTCGTGACTCGATTGGGAGACCTGAACGCTATCACCCCCCAAATCATTGAGGGGCTCTACGCCTCTGACCTGGCCTACTTACAGGAAGTGTACCAACGGCTGAATGCTCCCGAGAGCCTCGTCGTGGGCGCGGTCTGTCCAAATTGTAGCACTCAGTTTCAATTACAGGTCGCGCCGCTTAGTTTAGGAATCTGAAGATGAACAACCAGCAAGAAGATAAGCAAGATGCCGGTGTTTCAAACGGAGTAGACATTACGCTGCTCGCTGATGAGGTTTATCACCTGATATTACAAGAACTACGGGTCGAATGGGAACGGCAGCGAACAACCTCTAGGCATCCACTTCGTAATAGGAGGACTTGCTAATGGGATCTCGAAGGGCTAATCCACTTACCTCTCCAGAACCTCATTCCAGCTTTCGCTTTGCCGTCGTGATCTCTGGAATAACCCAGGCCGTGTTCACGGATTGCACCTTGCCCAATATCGAGTGGGATATTCAGGAGATCAAGGAAGGAGGCCTTAATACTTATACACACCAGCTGCCTGGCAGGCGCAAAGGGACCAAGATCACTCTGAAGAATGGTCTGGTCAGGGATGATTTGCTGGATTGGTATAACAATATGATGGGCGAACGATTCCAAGAGACTAGGAAGACGGTTGACATCACGCTCCTTGATGCGATGCATAATCCAGTCATTATTTGGAGCTGCGAGGGAGCTTATCCGACCAAATGGACAGGACCCGATTTTAAGGCGGGTGACAACGCTGTAGCCACCCAAACCCTAGAGTTAGCTTGTGCAAGGGTTACCTTCGAGAGGCAGTAAGGATCGATGGCTGGAAGACGACTAATCGGCGCAAGAATACCTCTTGTCCAACGCATCATGCGCTACGGCTCCATGGCTACCCTATTCAGGAGATATGATGACTCCGCTGAGCCTCGGTTGGTTTCGTCGGAACTAATTACTCCTCGCTCGGTCAGCAACCAAAATGACGCTTCGCCGGCGGACGCTTCTGTCGTCCAAGCGACTCTCCTTCCTGGAGAGAGTTCGTTACCGGTTGGACTGATGGTGTCGCCTGTAGGCATATCGCCAACGGTACAGAGAGTCCAGCAGGCAACTCCTCCCGTACAGCGCGAGGTGACCGCTCCTCAGCCGCGCCCCGTCCAAGCTCCCGAAACACCGTCAATTTCGCAGGCTCCACATGGTGAGCCGGCGAAACCAGAAATACCAAGGGCGCCTCCGCAACAACCGGTTAGCGGATCTACTATCACCGACGCAGACTGGAAACGACTGAAAGCTGTGATGCAAGGTCACCAGGAAAAACTGGCCCGTGAGAAGGATTCGCCCGAGAATATTCAACGAGCTAAGAAAGAAGCCGAACAAGAAGCAGCGAAAAAACAGGCGGAAGCCGAGACGAAGAGACGCCAAGAACTGGTCCGATCGGGAAAGTTGCCCAGGGCCCAGGTCGTCTACCTTTCTCCTGATGAACCGTCGCCTTTACCAACGATGCCGCTGGATTCTCCGGAAATACGCTCCGTTGATCAAGAACGCGACGAGGAGGTAGTACAAGAGGCTACGATTGATGCGATTCCCGATGTCGGAATAGAAGCAGTCGAAGAGCCGCAGAGAGAGGAGGTCGCCGGGAAGCCGGACACCATAGAGGCCGCGGAACCACATCGCGCGGAGCCACCAGTAGCTTCAGAAACGGTCCAGCTTGCGCCCGATCAGCAGGAGCAGGAAAAACGGATTCCCGAACCTGGGGCGGAATCGATCGAGTCAGCGAAAGATAGAACAACTACCGAACAACCACCCAAGCCGGTTGAAGCTGAGCCCACTGTAGAGCCTGTCGCCAAGACGCTCCAGCTGGAAACTGAACCGGCTGAATCAGCCCCTCTCCAAGAAGCGGAGACCCCATCGACCCCGGAAACAGCGGTGGAATCAGAAGAGAAAGAAGGAATCGGACAGCGACTACTTGACGCGGCAAGATCGGTATTTCGCCGAGCGGAAAAACCACCTTCACTGACGGAGCCATCAGTACCTCAGGCTGAGCCACCAGCACCTCAGGCTGAGCCATCATTACCTCAGGCTGAACCATCAGCACCTCAGGCTGAGCCATCAATACTTCTGGCTGAGGAAGAGGAAGTTTCATCAGAGATCCCAGAAGAGAAACCAGTCGACATTCTCACCACGGACGAGCTGGAAACCGGCCAAGATTCGCAGGATTCGGAATATCATCCAAAGCAGATTGAAGAGGGGTTCCAGGTTCAAGACGTACCAGATTCTCAGACCATTTACACGCCGGTCGTCCAACCCACACCGCCAGTGGTGCAGCGCACGCCAGAAAAAACAGCTCCAAAGACTCCAGAGTCGCCTGTTGATGAGATACCGTCTCGACAGCCACCTGACGAGGTCGAGGAGAAAACCCGTTCGGGAGATGAGACCCTAAGAGAACCAATTGTAAAGGTTGCGGATGAATCCATTGTAGAAACTTCGGCAGATATACAGAAAGATACGCTAACGAAATCGGATTTCGAGGCTGAGCCACACCTAACAGACACGGAAGCTCCCGCGCTAGTGGAGCAACGTGAAAAACCTACTGCAGCTTCCATAGGGCCGGCCGAGGTTCATCTGGACCCGGAACCAACCGCGTCTGAACCTGACGGGATACAACAGGAACCAGAAGCAACCGGACCCAAACCGGCCGCGATCGAACCGGCCGATGAAGACAGAGTCGAAGTTAGAGACAAACCCATGCCACCTACCGAAAAAACGACTGAACGCCTGGAGTTGCCCTCTGAACCTGGCGAAGAGGAAAGGGTCGACAAGACTCAACCACCGCTGCCTGTAGATTCGGAGGAACGATTAGCAGATCTCCAGCAATTGCCGCTGGAAGAAGTGTGGCCCGTCCAGCAGGCGGAACTAGCAACTGGAGAGCCCGCCAGTGAACCTGCGATACAGGATTCCTTTCCAGAGCAGCGAGATGAATCGGGTGAGATGCCAACCCTAATCGTTCAAAGGGAGACGGCCGAGGACATCTCCAGTGAAACAGAGTTACGTAGAACCCTGGATAAGGTATCACCTGGGAAGCCAACCGATTCATCTATCGAGTTGGTTCCACCCCGGCGACCTCGACCATCCGTCGTTCCTGAGCAATCTCAGCTTGAAGATCCCGGATCCTCAGAACCCCCCGTTCAACCGGTCCAGCGACTAGCTGATGGACCCGAGCGAATCGAGACGGGCCCGGCAATGGACCGGCCAGATGGCGGAAGTGAAGCAGTTAACAAAATCACCCAACCGGAACCTCGACCACAAATACCGGAAACGGTTACGACTGAAATCGGAGAGCTTCCCAGCGATTTCTGGCATTACTTGGGCGAAGAACCACCCACTCCAACGGTACCTCAACCACGCGTTGACGGACCTCAAGTCGCCACCCAGGTGGCAACGCTTCAACGCAGCGATGTGGTTGCCACGGCGCCACCTCAGGTTTTGGAGTACTCCCAACCCACGAAGACCCTCGGGCTAGAGGAGGTCTTGCCCTGGATTCAGCGGACCGATTCGGGAGAACAGGCGGAATCAGGCGGTGATGAGAGTGAGTCAGAAGTGGTTGATGCGGATGAGGGGGGTGCAGCAGAAGATGTCGACATTGAGAAACTAGCTCGAGATATCTTACCGATCATAAAGCGCAAGCTATCGATAGAGTGGGAACGAAATAGAGGCCGATTCTAGTTTGTCCTGAAGATAAGGGTCCAGCACAAGAACCATGAGTGGGCACCTACGAAAACACGGAATTATTGAATTGATATTAATTCGGAGAAAGTTGAGTTAGGAGGACGATAGTGGCAGATAATACACGTGGTGGTCTGCAGCCTGCCATGATTACCGAATGTGAGCAAAGCGGCGATGAGGTCCGAAAAAAAAGCGGCAATCCCCGTCAGGTTGTTTGCATGTTCAATCCATTCGAGTATACGGTTAAAAAGTCAAACAGCTATAAACACGAATTTGACAACGATCGCAACGTTCCTACGATGGAATTTAGCAAGGCCGGCGAAAAGACCCTGACCTTGAAGCTGTTTTTTGACACTTATGAATTGAATGAGGACGTCAGCCGGCGGACACGGATATTGTGGGAGTTGATGAATAAGATCGAGTCTAGCTCCGGTAAGAAAGAGCCGCCGCCGGTTGTTTTTGAATGGGGCGTTTTTGAATTCTTCGCCGTCATCAAGAGTGTCTCCCAGAAATTTACCCTGTTCCAAATGGACGGAACCCCGGTTCGGGCGGAGGTTGATATCACCCTTAGCCAGCATATGGATAGCACCGAGTACCGGGTTATGCCTGGTCAGAATCCCACCTCTGGTGGTGGGCCGGTAGAGAGCATATGGAGCGTCCGGGCGGGCGACCGGATTGACCTCATCGCGGCCGAGGTATATGGCGACGCGGGTAAATGGCGGCTTATCGCCCAGCGCAATGATCTGGTCAATCCACAAGTACTCAGACCGGGACAGAAACTGGCCATCCCTGAGGGCTAGAAGCAGCTTAGATTCAGCACTGATGAGATTGCAGACCGAACTATTTGCAGGCCCAAGAAGCAAGGTGAACGATGACTATTAGTCAAATCTTCATAGAGGTCAATGGCAGCGCTCTGGACAACGAAATTTATAGCCAGGTACAAGATGTCATGGTTGACCAACATGCTCACCTGCCGGACATGTTTACCATTACCATCCATGACGAGATGGACCAGAGGACTCGTAAATTTGCCATTACGGACGGCGATACCTTCAAACTTGGTCAGAAGATAAAGATCAAAGCCGAGCAATACGACGATGTCGTCCGCCCGTCAGGGCAGAAGTTGACTCTTTTCGAAGGTGAAGTAACCGCGCTGGAGCCGCACTTTAATTCTGCCATGATCGCAGAGCTGACCGTGCGTGGATATGACAAATCACATCGCGGTTACCGGGAGACCAAGAGCAAGGCATACATAAATTCAAAGGACACAGATTTGGCCCAGGCAGTGGCCGATGCCAGCGGATTGTCGGCACAAGCTGATAGCACAAGCACCGTTCATAAGCACATATTCCAAAACAACCAGTCAGATCTGGCTTTTTTGCAACAGCGTGCCTGGCGGCTTGGTTTCGAATGCTACGTGGAGGATGGGAAGCTCTTCTTTCGTGAACCCAAGGTAGATAGCGAAGTTTGCGAGATAGAGTACGGAAGGGATTTAATGAGTTTCCAGCCTCGCATGACGGTGGCTGAGCAGGTCAAGGAATTGGTAGTAAAGGGTTGGGATCCGGTCAAGAAAGAGGCCATCATCGGAAAATCTACTAACGGAATGCTATACGCCAAGGTAGGCGACTCTAGAAAAGGCGAGCAATATGCATCGGATTTTGGAGCTAGCAAACTGGTTATTGTCGACCATCCGGTGGATACACAGGCCGAGGCGGACGCTATAGCCAAGGCCCGTATGAACGAGATCAGTGGCGCATTCATTGAGGCTGAAGGCAAGGCTTATCACAGGCCGGAGATTCGAGCTGGAAAGACGGTGAAGTTAAACGGACTTGGTGAGCGCTTTAGCGGAACTTATTTGGTGACTAGCGCCACCCATAGCTGGTCTGGATCGAATGGCTACTCAACTGCTTTTACCGTAAGTGGTACGCGCAGCGGTACTTTCTTCGAACAACTGACAAGACAAGATCCGGTTAACAAGTGGACCGGCGTCGTTCCGGCCATTGTCACCAATACTAAAGATCCTGACAAATGGGGGCGGATCAAACTGAAATACCCCTGGATGGATGACGCCCAAGAGAGTGGTTGGGCCAGGATCGTCAGTGTTGGTGCAGGACCAAACAGCGGCTTGATCGCCGTTCCTGAGGTGGATGACGAAGTACTGGTCGCTTTCGAGCACGGTGATTTCAACCGGCCCTACGTTCTGGGCGGGCTATGGAACGGGAAGGACAAACCCCCATCTGATTCTACAGGCGCGGCTGGCGGGAAGACGCCACTGGTTCGCAGCTGGAGATCCAGAACCGGTCACTATATCAACATGTTTGACAACGATGACAATAAGGTGGAAATAGCGACGGCCGGCGGACACACTATCACCTTGGATGATAAGAACAAGATGCTTGAAATAAAGAGCGCCGGCGGAATGGAGCTTACAGTCGACGACAAATCAGGTAATGTTAAGGTGAAAGGTGGCGGGAACTTAGTTATCGAATCGGCCGGTAATATGGATCTGAAGGCAGACGGTAATGTGAAAATCGAGGCCGGTGGTATGTTGGATGTCAAAGCGGGGAGTATGCTGAATCTGAAAGCCGGCGGACCTGCGAGCCTGAAAGGATCGATGGTCAATATCAACTGAGGAACCTGGAATTAAACGCGGTTCAATTAGCATGAGAAAGTTCTTGAAGAATACTTGATAATGGAGGATCAACATGGGACAACTCGTAATTACGGGCTCGCAACTTATGTGCTCTTTTGGCCTTGCACCCAGCTTCCTGATGGTATTGCCCACAAACATGGTGAATGGGATGAACATGCCAGCAGCGACGATCATGGACTATAAACCGATGGTGAACATCCTGCCCTTCGGCATGTGTCAGTCGCTTGCCAATCCTACAGTGGCCGTAGCCACGTCGGCTGCCTTTGGAGCTCTTACACCGCAACCTTGTATTCCGAATCTAGTAGCCCCTTGGACTCCTGGGTCACCGACAGTAATGATTAAGAACTTACCGGCTTTGAACAACTCGTCCATATGCAACTGTCTTTGGGCAGGCGTTATATCGGTGACGTCCCCGGGTCAGGGTACTATAAATGTCGCCTGAGAGGCTGAAGAACTTTAGAGATTAGGTGAAAGATAAAATGACAAATGACATTGTTGGCTCTGGATGGACATTCCCTCCTTCTATAGATGCCCAGGGTGGGCTGGCTTTGACCAATGAGATCTCAGAGCTGGAGCAAGCAATAACCATTATTTTAACCACCTCACCCGGGCAGCGGGTGATGCGACCTACCTTTGGCTGCCGTTTACACGAGTTGGTGTTCGCTCCGAATAACAGCCAGACAGCCGCGAGAGCTAGGCGTTACGTCGAGGATGCGCTACGCATGTGGGAACCTCGCCTGACGGTCGTCGAAGTTGGGGCCCGGCCTGACCCGGACAACGCAGAGAACCTGCTTATTACGATCCAGTATGAAGTTAAGGCTACGCATGATAGGCGCAGCCTGGTTCATCCTTTTTATTTGATACCGGAGGAGTGAGCAATAAAGTGCGGGCAGATGTTAGGACGGGCAATGGAGATCCGGCAATTAGCATCTAAATTAAGGCGATCAACAGCACTAATCAGGTATTAGAATAGTCACAAACAATAACAGATAGCAGTAAGCCAACAGCTATCGACCAGTAACTGGCTACCAACAACCAACGGAGGTCCTCATGTCGCTAGTAGCACCGAAGTTAGATGACCGATCATTTCAGGAGTTGGTCGACGAGGCAAAGAAACGCATACCTCATTATTGCCGGGAGTGGACCGACCATAATGTGAGCGATCCTGGCGTCACCCTTATTGAGCTATTTGCCTGGATGACAGACATTATCCTGTACCGGTTAAATCGCGTGCCCGATCTGCACTACATCAAATTCATGGAGATGTTGGGCATTTCATTGAAAGAACCTGTCTCAGCCAAGGTGCCCGTGTCCTTCTGGCTATCCGCCCCCCAAGAGACTGCGGTAGTCATCCCGAAAGGAACGGAGGTAGCCAGCACGCAGACTGAGACCGAACCGTCAATCGTTTTTACTACAGACATTGATTTCCGCGTCGAGCCGCCTGCTTTGGCAGAAGTGATCTCCCGGATCGCTTCCTCAGGCAAGGGCGACCAGAAGCAATATCTCAGCCAAAACGTACGGCGTCTTGAGGCTGGCTTTGAAGGTTTTGAGGCCTTTTCCCAAGTGCCGCAAGTTGATGATGCTTTCTATTTCGGATTTGAGAACAACATGGGCAAGCACATACTGGAGTTTGAACTTGACTGCGATCCGGGTGGGGGTGCAGGCATCGATCCTAGCATGCCCCCTTATGTATGGGAGGCATCTACCGGAGAGAAAGAGAATCGATGGGCGTTGTGCGCGCAAGAAATGGATACGACCAAAGGGTTCAACGTCCAGGGAAGGATTCAGATTCACCTGCCCAAAATGGGTAAATATAGTGTGAGCAAAGAAAGCCTATATTGGGTTCGCGTTCGGATTAGGGATATTTCCGAAGCTGAATTACTGGAAGGAGTAAGCCCCTATCAGGTAAGCCCGAAGATCCGACAGCTCTCTATCGTCTCATTGGGTGGGACGATCCCAACTACCCATGCCGAACACGTATCGAACGAATTCTTGGGTCGCAGCGATGGATCGGCCGGTCAACGTTTCCAGTTACAGATGGCCCCGATACTTGATCGCCAACCTGGAGAACAACTCATAGTTCAAGTAGAAGGCGAGAACCCGCGCCGGTGGACGGAAGTCTCGGACTTCGCCGATTCAGGAGCCAATGACCGCCACTATACCCTTGATAGTTTAACTGGTGAACTGCGTTTTGGTCCGGCCGTGCGGCAACAGGACGGTGCGATCAAGTTATATGGCAGCATACCACAGCGTGGCGCGAATCTGATCTTTGAGAAATATCGATATGGCGGGGGAGATAAGGGCAATGTGCAAACAGGCATTATAAACACCCTGAAGACCTCAATCCCATACATCGCCCAGGTGTCAAATCGCCAGCCCGCCTGGGGTGGCCTAGATCCCGAGACCCTTGAATCGGCGATGATGCGAGCGCCCAAACTGCTGAGATCCCGGGATAGGGCGGTTACCGAATCCGACTATGAATTCCTGGCAAAAGAGGCCCTCCCGGCTGCCATTGGGAGAGTAAAATGCCTGCAACCTAGACCGGCCGAGGCCGGACGCGTCGCCCCTGGACAGATTTATGTCCTGGTGATTCCCAGGGTGATGAACCCGGATTACTACCTGGATCCAAAGGATCTCGAGCCAGATGCTTCGGATATTTATACCTTGGAAGAATACCTAGACGATCGCCGGCTACTGACGACTCGGCTGGATATAAGGGCGCCGGCCTATCGATGGGTTGCGGTTAAAGTGCAGCTTCGAGCCAGCCCTGGTGTGGCGGAGGAGTCTGTAGAAGCCGCCATCTTGGCCCGTCTCTACCAATTTCTCAATCCGCTGTCCGGTGGATCTGATGGCAATGGTTGGCCATTTGGACGCGAGCTTTTCGTCTCTGATGTGTATCAATGCCTACAGGGTACACCGGATATACAGTTTGTCCGCAACGTGGAAATGTACGAGGCCAAGCCTGGCGGCGCAGCGGAAGGAAAGGCTGTCGAGACGCTAGAGGTAGTGACCCATGGCGTGATAGCTTCGGGCATCCATCAGGTCCAATTTATATAGTTATTCCGCCGCACGCAATAGGAAGGCGCCCGGAATTTGATCTCTCGACTGAACGCTGGGCATGACAGCATTACCAAGCAGCGAAGCAGCCGGATATGAATACCAACAAATAGGAGCTCGAGTCTAGCCCGACTGATGATGAAGTGAACTCTGTCCGCCGGACGTGGTACACTGGCCGCCACTGACACGCCCTCTACGCGGTTGGACATTGGCTAGGTCCAGTCAGGCAGCGAGATCTCCACGGAGATCCGATAGGCGAACAATCGATTCCGACCATTCGTCCACAAAGCATGATCGCTCGGAATTGGAACTGCGTAAACTGTAAATACGGTCCACAACCCAGAACTTGAACTAAACGGATGCCTAATAACAAAGGAAGCTCTCAAGAAAAGCAGACGGTTCGCAAGCCGAGTCGCGAAGAGGAGCGAGCGGGTCAAGAAGCCCTTTCGGAAAATGGGCTAGTTGGGCCCGCTTACCTTAACGTCGGTTCTCCCGGAGAATTACCCGCCCACTCTACGGCCCGGTCCTTGCGACAGGCAGCCGTCTTGCAGCTCCAGCAACTTCATGGCAACCACTATGTTCAACGGGTGCTAGCTACTGGCGCCTCCAACGGGTCGATCCGGAGTCAAAGCGAAAGGGAACTGCAGCTGAGCGCCGAAGGTCTCGGCCTGGATGAGGAATTAGAAGGCCATCCTTCCGGCGGAATCATGCCATACATCCAGCGGGATGGGGAAGAAGAATCTGGCGAAGGCGATGCGGAAGAATCCGCACCAACAGTGAATATCTCCCTGACTGCCAACGAGCCCACGATCACGAGACCCAGCCAGGCCGCCATTGAGGCCAGACATGGCGCAAATATCGCTGGTTGGACGACGCCCAGAGATACAATTCTGGTACCCAGCAAGACTGATACATCTATCACTATCACGATTACCCTCAATTTCAGAATTAAGCTGGCCCGCGAGTATACGGGTGACCGCCTGGCTGTGCTCCAAGACCATGAAAACCACCACCCAACCATCGCCAGAAACGTCGCACAAGAGTATCTGGTAGACAACTTGCGGACTGCCTTAGAGGCACTGCCCGATTTTAGAGACGGAGCTCCAATTCAAGCTGCCATCCAGAGCGCACATAATGACTTCGTAAGCAACGAGGGCACAGAAGCCCGAGCGTTTGACACGGCCGATTATTCAAGGATGGAAGAAGCCTATTACGGTGTGCGAACACCGCTGGCAGACCTAGCTTCGGCTACGGCCGCGGTTCAGACAATGGTGACCGCTATCGACAGTTTTAACAGCGGCGCCACCGCTGAACCTGAGGCTGCTGAAGGAGAAGAAGAGTCTGCTGAAGAAGCCAACTCCACCCGGATCATCGCTCTGGCCCAGCCCGTCATAGACGCTCGAGCTGGCTTGGCCCAAGTTGACGTCGATCGATTGCAGTACAATATGGAATTCAAAGGAAAAGTCACGACGGCGGGCGGTCATGTCACCACACTAGGAGGAACGTCGCTAAACGAGGCCGCTCAAACCAAACTTCAGGAATTGCAGACCACTTTGAATGGCTTTACCTGGACGCCTGCCTAATATCGGTGAATCGAGCCTCTGGACGCCTGACGGATAGTGACCAATGAGGCCAGGTTATTGAAAAAACGGCTACTCCTTTGTGGTGTGGTGATCTCATTAGTACTTGCCTGTAACCTACCACTGGATAGAAACGAAGAAGGTGAGGTAAGTGATGTCTCAAATCCGATCGTTATTCCAATGGATGGAGACGAGAATGTCGAATTAGGGAGTGAAATTCTTAGCATAAAGACCGTCCGTAACTGGCTGTACCTGATTGATGTCAATCTTGAACCAAAGGTTGTCGAGCAGATCGTCGAATCAAACTTCGATATGGTCGTTTTGGATTTCATTCCCTCGGAGGCCAGTAACACAGATTTCCCGATGGCTGGGGTCGTCGACCAGCTTCACAATGCCCCGCGCCCTAAGTTAGTTTTGGCTTACATCGACATCGGAGAAGCGGAAGATTACCGGACCTACTGGCAACCAGGATGGGGGATTGGAGATCCGGAATGGATAATTGGTGATGACCCAGATGGCTGGGAAGGCAACTACCCGGTAGCGTACTGGTGGGATGCGTGGAAGCAGATTTGGACCGGTCCGGATGGCTACATGCAGGCAATTATCGACCTCGGTTTCGATGGCGTCTATCTGGATTGGGTTGAGGCTTACTCCGACGAGAATGTGGGGGATTTCGCCAGGATAGATGGTGTTGATGCCCGGCAAGAGATGATCTGGTGGGTAGGGGAAATCGCTGAGGTCGGCCGAGATATAAACCCTGGTTTTGTTGTCGTCGCTCAAAATGCGGCCGAACTGCTGGAATCAGCCGAATACGCCGAGATAATTGACGCCATTGCTCAGGAGCAGGTATGGTATGATGGGGGTGCGGACAATGATCCGCCGGGTGATTGCTCCTTACCCCGAACAGAAGCAGATGTGGACACGGAGGCTTATCGCCAGAGTTTAACTCCCGATTGCCGGCGACAATATGACGAGTATCCGGAGAGCACTTTTCACGTGAGCAGCGATGAATATCTATTCTACCTTCAACGCGCCAAGACCATGGAATTAACGGTATTCACAGTAGACTACGCTCTTGATCCCGACAACGTCAACTGGATCTATGAGACCTCCAGAGGTTTTGGATTTATACCTTTTGTGGGAAATCGGGCTCTAGATGAGTTCGTCGAACCATTTGATTCTTGAGATAAATAGAGAAGATACGCTATTGAGCTTTTGCACGAATCATGAATTGGGCTCGCTGGGTTTCTGAAAGCTTCTGGAACATATTCATGTGGCCGCTCAACTTGGTGAGGGATTTACCAAAAAGATCGGGCAGGCTACTGGCGGTGCTCGCGGCAGGGACCGACCTTCGCGGTATGAAGATTCTCGTCTATTGGATCTATGCCTCTTGCTGGTATGTCTTTGATATCATTGGAGGCCCGGAGCTGGCTCAAATCGTCATACGTACTCTGACAAAGACAAGATCCTTATCCACCGAAGAGTTAATGACGGCAAAGACTGTACTGGGTCCCGACGCAATTCGCTTCAGAGACGTTCGAATTGCCATGGATGGTCTGTTACTACCCTTCTTCCGCATGAATCGGAATCGAGCATTCGCAACCTGGCACACTATAAACTTGCCTGCTTCAAAAGCCTCAAATATCTCCCTGATGGTGCACGAATTAACTCACGTCTATCAATACGAAAAAGTGGGTTCGCTCTATATTAGTCAGGGTTTGTGGGCTCAGTTCAGATTTGGGAGACAGGCATATGATTACGGCGGCGCCGATGGATTGCTGGCTGGACGTGCTGCCGGAAAGCGTTTAAACGACTATAATCGGGAACAACAAAGTCAGATTGCCCAGGACTATATCTCGCTTCTTCAAAACGATCGCGATATTGAGGCGTACAGTCCATTCATTCGTGAACTACAAGGTGGATTAATCTAAGTGCATGAATAGTTATTTATCTTTCTCAGTGATGACTACGGCTACAACTATACCTCCTGAAGGCTTGTCCCCGACGGCGAAGAGAATTTCTTCGGAGGGATCAAGGACATACAATGGCTGAGGAATTTCTGCACAGGTTAAAGGTCAGTGGGCCGGAAATTTCCGAAACAATGGATCTCCCTGTTGGCGAGATAACAGTTGGACGTCAAAAAGGAAACGAGCTTCGACTAAACCATAGACTGGTATCTAGACAACATGCCCGGATAAAGTGTACGGCCAAGACCTGTCGTGTAACTGATCTAGGAAGTGCCAACGGCACGCTTGTTAATGGCGAAAAGTTAGAGCCAAACACGCCATTGTTGATCAAGTCCGGTGCTAAGATAAGCATTGGTCCATTTGAAATGATCTTCGAACAAATAGCGGTAGTGCCGGCCAAACCTGCACCTTCAGCGAGACCAGCCAAGCCCACGCCTAAACCAGCCGCGAAAGCCCCTCCACCGCCATCGCCACCAACACCTCCGGCTCCGGTTGAGGATACTACGCCGCCGATCGACCATAGCCAACCACCCCCTGGCCTAACAAAGGTGGATAGCCGATATCTACAGTATTTGCCGGGGATATACCATACTGACTTCATGAAGCGGTTCTTGGCCATTTTTGAGTCTGTGCTTGCTCCGATTGAATGGAATGTTGATAACTTCGATCTGTATCTAAACCCAGATACGACTCCAGCTGGATTTTTACCCTGGCTCGCGAACTGGTTCTCGATAACATTTGATTCAACCTGGACGGTTGAACAGCAGCGCGAACTACTCAATGAAGCCCACAACATTTACGCACGGCGAGGGACGCGGTGGGCTCTTTCGAAAGTCCTCGAGATCTATAGTAGGGTCGAACCTGAAATCATCGATCTCAACTCTGACGAAGAACCATTTACATTTACGGTAAAGATACCGCTGAAAGAGAACGATATCGACCGAACTCTTGTCGAACAGATTATTGATACAAATAAACCAGCCCATACAAACTACAAACTAGAATTTGCGCGTCGATCGGCTAATAAGTAACCTCCGCTCGACTCTAAACCACAGACCGGTTCAAGGAAAGCTCATTACGTGGGTGACTACTTGAATTCATTCGTTCTGCCTGTAGGTATAAATTGGCGAAATGGATAACACCTCCCGATTGCTGATCATCCCCAACTATTGACAATCTTCTTCTTCACTTTATAATTTTTGGTTACGTGCTGAATGCAGATCTGTACCATCCTCTAAATCATCCCGGTTCTCGCCGGGAATGTGACAACATTTATGTGTTGCAATTGCGACGCTCCCTCTTTACATCCAACCTACTAATAATTCGCCGCCTCGCTAATCGTTGTCAGCTGCAAGGAACCAATCCCAATGTCAAGACATAGCACGCTCCCATTACTTGCGATAAATGCCGCGTTGATTGCCTCGGCTTTGATCTCCTGCAAGTCCAAACCTGATTCAGCTACTCAGATTCCACCAACTGTTCCCCAGCCTACTGCGACCTTAGAGATTGGTGAGGCATCGGAAGATGAAGATGAACCACCAGCTTTAGTGACCATCGAGGTCACGCGAGTCGTTGTTGCGACTGAGGTGGTCGTGGTAACACCGGAACCCATCGAAGAGGAGCCAGAGCTACAGGAGTTAGTCGTCTGCATTGCAGAGGAGCCAGAGACTCTTTACCCATATGGCTTTCGCGGCACCGCTACTGCAGCAACACACGTGAATCATGGGATATACGAGTCACTTATCACCAACAGATCCTTCGAATTCCAGGCCAGGGGCATAGAAAAGATACCCAGCTTGGCGGATGGCGATGCATATTTCAAAGACGTTGTTGTCAATGTTGGCGATAAGGTAGTCGATATCGACGGCGATGTAGTTGCCTTGAGAGACGGCGTAAGAGTTTACAATCTGTCGGGCGAGGAAATCGTGTACGATGGCACTCCTACGATTATGTCTCAGATGGTCGTGTCGTTTACCCTACAACCGATGACTTGGTCTGATGGGACGCCGGTTACTGCCGATGACTCGGTTTATAGCTTCGAACTGGCCTCTGATCCCCATACTCCAGTTCCCAAAAAGCTGATCGCGCAAACTCAATCCTACGAAGCGACGGGTGACCTTACTCTGGAATGGACGGGTATTCCCGGATATTTTGACCGGTCCTACTTCACCAATATCTGGTCACCTTACCCACGTCATTATTGGGGAGATATTCCCCCGGAGGAACTCCTGGAAGCCGAAGTTTCAGCCAGACGGCCTCTAAGCACTGGCCCATTCGTCCTTAGTGAGTGGACGGATGGAAATCAAATCGTTCTTGTAAAGAATGAGAACTACTATCTTGCAGATCAGGGTTTACCTGCGTTGGACTCAATCCGATTCATTTTCGTTCCAAGTAGCAGCCAACTCATCGCCTCACTACTTTCAGGTCAATGCGATATCGCTACACAGGAAGGTATCACTATGGCGGATATGCCTTCACTGCTGGAAGCATACGAAAACGATTTGATCGTACCTTACAACCAGATCGGAACTGTATTCGAACATGTCGATTTTGGGATAAATCCGGTCGAGGAATATGCTCAAGAAAGACGGGATTGGTTCGAGGACGTCAGGGTTCGTAGGGCGTTTGTTATGTGCACCGATAGACAGAGCATGGTGGACGACCTGCTCTATGGTCAATCTGAATTAATACATGCCTACGTGCCGGGGATGCACCCCTTGTACCCTGAAGATGCAACCGAATGGCCATACGATCCGGTTGCCGCGAATAAATTACTGGATGCTGCAGGATTTATTGATATCGATGAGGATGGTATCCGAAACGATCCGGGAACTGGTTCGGTATTCAAGGTGAATCTGCTTAGTTCAATCGGCAACGAGATTTCAGAAAAGGTTGCTTATAGTATCCGCGACGATCTCATCGAGTGCGGAGTTGATGTCGTCCCGGTGTTTTTGAGCAATGAGGAGTACTTTGCTGATGGACCTGAGGGGCCCTTATTCGGCAGACGTTTTGACATGGGCGCCTTTCCTTGGCTGATAAGTACTGAGCCGAATTGCGCACTATACCTTTCATCCCGCATACCAGGTCAGGAGAACGCCTGGAATAGAGGCTTCAATAACGAAACAGGCTTTGGAAACGATGACTACGACGCTGCATGCAGTGCTGCTTTGTCAGCCCTGCCCGGCATGCCCGAGTATGAAGAGAATCATCGCGAAGCTCTTCGAATATGGTCAGAGCAAGTCCCCATCATCCCACTATTCATGCGCCTAAGAGTCGC
The DNA here is from genome assembly GCA_049650305.1 of Promineifilaceae bacterium (SeqCode). Taxonomy (GTDB): domain Bacteria; phylum Chloroflexota; class Anaerolineae; order Promineifilales; family Promineifilaceae; genus UBA11865. Next base: position 44,721 of record JBARZW010000176.1, on the reverse strand, counting down.
CGCCTCCCGTCCAGAGGTGAGAAATTTCAGCTTAGATCCAACGCAACCTTCTGAACTCTGGAATCTATATGAACTCGATGTCGATAGATAGGCTCTAGCAAACACAAGAGAGTTAACTGGATCAATCAAGGACGATCTCTAGAAGCTTGCCTGGGGGAATTCTACATCTTGAGTTGGGGGATGTTGAGTGGGCTGTTCCTCTGCTGAATCTCAGTAGTCAATAGTTTCCACACAAGGGGGAAATTCGTATCGTTACCCTTGGCAAGTTAAGGAGGTCAGTTAAAATGGCTACTAGCCATGGCTGACGTAAAACGAATTCTCGTCGTCGATGATAATTTCAGGATTCTGGAATCAATCAAATCCCTGCTGGAGACATCCGGTAAAGAATACGAAGTAGTTGGCGTACCATCGGCCGAGGAAGGGATCCTTGAAATCCACAGGGAACCAGTAGATCTGCTCATCACTGATGTTTATTTGCCTGGTATGAGTGGTGGTGAGCTTGTTGTGCGAGTCAACAAGCTCTGGCCCGAGCTACCAATCATCGTCATTACGGGCCATGCAGAGAAGATGGTCAAAGGAGAAGGAGCGAAATCCGGAATTGTTCATTACTTCAAGAAACCATTGGAGCCAGCTGTTTTTCTGCAGGCAGTACATTCTGTGATGGAACCGAGCGCTCGGAAGGATGATGGACTGACTGGTGATGCTCTTCAGGAGACCGTAACAAGCAAGACGCAAGCAGTGAAGTCTATTATGGAGACTCTGCGAAGCGAAACTGGAGCCCGAGAGGTGTTTCTCGCTTCAAGTGATGGCGACGTATTATACGTCACAGGAGGGCAGGAATCAGCTTTCTCAATCCTCACCGCGACGTTTGCCGACACGATAAGTGGTATATTGCAGCTAGCTGAGCGAATGGGAAGTCCATATCCCCTAACTTATCATTACATATCAGACCGCACGTTTGAGCTGTACTTTGCAACTGTTGGCTCCGATTATTATGCTGCCGTCCTCTACTATGCTCAATCTCGAAATCAGACAGTCGAGTCCGTGTGGACTTACACCAAAATAGCCCTTGACAACATCCTGCAAGTTCTTCATGATGATCACCAGGTCGAGCTGTCAGCCGCTTCAGCTGAACATCACGAATCCGAGAAGGAACATGACTCAGGTGAAGATCTTCCACCTCCTGGAGTGGAAGTTGGCCTTGTCGAACATGTCTCGGAGGAAGCCCAGGTGATCTCCAGCGAGAATGATTCGGAGCTACCCGAGATCGATGAGACAGTCGATCTTGATGCCTTCTGGGATGAGGCTGTGGCCGTCGAACTTGGTGGTGAAGAAAGCGGTGAGGGATTGAATATTGATGACGCTCGGAGAATTGGGTTGCTACCGCCAGAATTTGATCCGGGCAAAAAATCCTCAGGCTAATTCACCGGGCAGCCAGAGGTAGGTGCATTGGAGATCAGTTCCTGGCCCCGTCATATCTGACAAAGAGCAGTTTTTCTAACTCCGCTTACGTTTCTGGCGTCTCTTGTGCCTCATCTTTTTCTCTTCGCGCTCGAGATATCGAATGATCTCGCTGGCAATGTCCACCTTTGTGGTTGTCTCGATTCCTTCAAGTCCGGGTGAAGAGTTTACCTCCAAGAGAAGAGGACCTCTGTTTGAGTTGACGATGTCGACGCCAGCGACGCCAAGCCCATGAGCCTGTACAGCCCTTGTTGCCAGTTGTTTGGAGGTATGGTCTAGAGACACAGGCAGGGCAGATCCTCCCCGATGTAAATTTGATCGAAAATCGCCCGCAGCCGCAGTCCTTCTCATGGCTGCTACGCACATGTTTCCTACAACGATGATGCGTATATCTGTCCCATGAGATTCTTCAATATATTCTTGTACAAGAACTTGTTCTTTTAGCCGATGAACAGTTTTTAATATGGTCTCCACCGTTTTCATCTGTGTCGCCAGGTAAACACCGCGCCCTTGTGTACCTCTTATCAATTTAATGATGACCGGCAGCCCTCCGGCAATATGAATGGCAGGCCAAATCTCATCCAGATCGGTCACAACAGTTGTTTTAGGAATTGGTAGACCTGATTTGCTCATCATCTGAAGACTATGGAGCTTATCGCGAGATCGGGCTATAGCAGATGATGGGGCTGTCGTGATAACTCCCATCGACTCAAATTGCCGAACCACAGCTAGACCATAAAACGTGATTGACGGGCCTATTCTAGGGATAATGGCATCGACAGAAGGCAAATGCGAGTTGCTTAAATCACCCTTCCTGACGCCTATTTTTACCGGCACCTGCAGAGTATCAATTACCCGGACACCATGGCCACGCATTCTCGCGCTCTGCGCCAATCGTCTTGTACTGTAGAGGTTTCGATTTCGAGACAAGATACCAATATTCACTGGCTCAAAACCTCATTTACCCTCTCGGCCGTCGATTTGATGCTTCCATCTCCTTAGCTTGGTCCTCGTTTCCCAAAGGAAAACTGAGACAGCATTATCCACATGAAAAAGCGAAGCTATAATACAGGAGCGCAGGTAAGGTATCAAAGTAACCCGGGAGAGCGACTTTGACCATCGTATTTACAACCGATAGAATCACCCCCCTGTCAGGGGAAAATCATGATCTGTGAAAAGACGTATGTAATCGTTCCAACATTCAATGAAGCGGATAATATCGGTGACTTGCTCTCCCTGTTGCTTGATCTACCCGTTTCCCTAGGCGTAATAGTCGTCGACGATAATTCGCCGGACGGGACGGGTTCCATCGCCGATACATGGTCATCACGAATGCCAGATAGGGTTGAAGTAATTCACCGCCCGGAGAAGATGGGCCTTGGCACGGCCTATATCGCCGGTTTCCGCAGAGGGTTAGACGAGCTTGGCGCAACCTGCTTAATGACGATGGATGCAGATTTTTCACATCATCCACGATACATTCCTGCCATGATAGATAAGAGTGAGCGGTACGATTTGGTAATTGGATCGCGATATGTTGATGGAGGTGGGTCTAGGAATTGTACCTGGAAAAGGGTGGCTTTAAGCCAGATCGCCAATACAGTTTCTCGCACTCTCCTTGGCCTGGAAGCACGAGACACGACGGCCGGATTTAGGCTATACCATCGAGAAGTGCTCCAGTCGATACCGCTGGACCAAATTTTCTCTAGTGGTTACTCCTTTCTTGTCGAAATGCTGTTCATGTGCCAACGACGTGGATGGCGGACAGGAGAGGTACCAATTATATTCGAAGATCGTCGACGTGGAAAAACAAAGATCTCTCGACAAGAGGTATTGAAAGCTCAATATACCGTGCTGCGTCTATTCCTTAGGAGACTTAGAGGAGTAAGAGCAAGACAGGCTTCCTTGTCGGTTTGAAGTATGAGATCAGTAACCTGCAATCTATGCGGTGGTGATGATTGGTCTGTTCGATTCCCGGCAACCGATCAATCCGATGGACGACTCGAAGTAGCTGCCTTTCGCTGTACTCATGCCGGGTACGGGAGCCATGCCCAGATTGTGCAATGCCATATCTGTGGGTTTGTGTACTCGAATCCTCGATGGGAGGATGGCGAGTTGCTGGACGCTTACTCAGCTGTTGAGGACGATAGATATGTCCTCGAACGCGCCGGCAGGGAGCGGACGTTTACCAAGCACCTGAAGGCACTAGAAAAGTATACAGGAGCGGGAAATGGACGGCGTCTGCTTGATGTTGGCGCCTATATCGGTGTCTTTGTCGAAGTGGCTCAAACCAATGGCTGGGACGCGATTGGAATCGAACCATCCCACTGGGCCGTCGAGATCGCCAACTCGAGGAACATACCAGTAATCGAAGGAACCCTTGGCGCCGGGGAGTTGGAAGGTGAGCAATTTGACGCCATTACACTTTGGGATGTGATCGAACATCTTGACGATCCCTCGGCCGAACTTGGAAAGATATATACCATGCTGAAGCCGGGTGGCGTTTTGGCCGTTCATACAATGGACATCAACAGTACAACAGCCAAGGTGATGGGAAGCCGCTGGCCCTGGTTAATGGATATGCATATACACTATTTCGGCCGCAAAACCCTGGTCAAAATGCTTGAGAAGAATGGTTTTGAACCCGTCTGGATAGGAGCTCAAAGCCGGTTTCTCTCTCTTGGTTACATCGCCTCAAGAATCGCGGGCATAAGCCAGCCGGTTGGTCGATCCTTGTCCTGGCTTATTGGGATGTTGGGTGTAGGTGAAGCCACCATTCCAATTAACTTTGGCGACCTCATGACTGCCTTCGCCCGGAGACCAAAATAGCGAGGATTCATTATCGGTCGCCTCGAGCGTGTCGCTCCATTCTGGTCAATCAGAGCGGGAGCAGATGTGCTGGAATGGTATCTCGGTGCAATTCACAAGGGTCCGAGCGATTATCGGGGTGGGCAATACTGGATCAGCTCGAAGCACTCATCAATTGTCCAGAGGTTATGACGTCAATTTAGCGGATCGATTCCCTCGTGCTCTTAGCCCGTGGAATGGTGCATCGCAACAGAGGTGGCTAAGCGCTACAGATGTTTAATACACATGGATTCCTCAGACAGTTGGTCTCCCGCTTCGTTTGGTTGACAAAGCGGTAAGTCGGTGGCCCACAAATCGCAAGCATTTGGAGATGATGCATAGGTCAAAGTTTTTTGTCTGAAATAACCAGGGTAGGACCTTTTCGTACTTTACACCCCTGTAATTATGTGTATTCTCAGATTGATCGATCATTTATGTCTTGTAAGTACCGAAACAGAATTCGTAGAAAACAGATCGCCGTTGACTTTGACCTACGAGAGTCTCACACATCTAGAACCATTTGATACAGCGTGTTTGGCAAAGCAAGAACGACCGGGCTTACGACAGGAGAATACTTCTGATCATGACGGGCTCTTGCCGGTAACTTCATGAACATCCAGAGACTATTCACACTACTATTTATCGTCTCATTGTTCACAATGGCGGTTCGCGAGACACGCGACGCAGATATGTGGTGGCATCTTAGAACGGGTGAGGTCATTGTTGACGAAGGAATCCCTCGACAGGATATATTTTCTTATACAGTCCCTAGCAATGAATGGATAACCCACGAGTGGCTATCTCAGGTACTGATGTGGATGACGTATCTATGGTCCGGGTTTACCGGCTTAATGCTACTATTTGCCGCGTTTACCACAGCTGCACTCGCGCTGGTATTCGCTCGATGCGATGGCAGACCTTATCTTGCCGCATTTGTGGTGCTTTTAGCTGCTCTTGCCTCGGCTCCTTTTTGGGGTGTGCGACCGCAGGTGTTTAACATGTTATTCGCTGCCCTTTTTGTGTTCCTGGTCGAAGGGTATAAGGATGGCAAGGTTCAACGGCGAACGCTATGGTTATTGCCTCTCTTAACAATAATCTGGGCGAACCTTCATAGTGGGTATCTGTTAGGGATCGCATTATTGGCGAGTTACATATTGGGAGAAGGATTCCAACTTCGCTTCGGTACACGAGCCGCACGCGGACTCGATAGGGATGGGATCCGCTGGTTGGCTTTCATGACAGTCGCCTGCTTTCTCGCGGCGGTAATAAACCCAAACGGCCCCGAGCTTTGGATATACCCATTCTTTACCCTGGGCAGCGGCGCGATGCAGCAGTATATCCAGGAGTGGCAATCTCCCAATTTCCACCTGAATATCTTTTGGCCTTTCGCGGCATTACTCGGAATCGGCGTTGTAAGTTTCATTATCAGTAGAAAGCGCACAGCTTGGACCGATATTATCCTATTCATAAGCACTGGGGCTGCCGGTTTGCTCTCAGCCCGGCATATTCCGCTATTCGCCGTTGTAGCCTCCCCGATCATCGCCCGTTATTTGCTGGTCAGCCTCGAAGGAAGCCGCCTATATCCGATCCTCAGCGGACAATCGACCGCACAGATGACCGGCAGGCTGCAATTACTGAATTGGCTGCTCCTCGTTATTGTCGTCGTAGTGGCTACTTCCTGGGTATTCAGCAAAGCCAAGCAGAATGACTTGGCGATCGCGGAGCAATTCCCAGTCTCAGCCGTTGACTACCTGGAAGCATCCGGTCTGGACGAGCAAAGGGGTTACAACAGCTACAACTGGGGCGGATATATGATCTGGCGAGGGATACCTGTCTTTGTAGACGGCCGAGCCGATGTCTACGGCGACGAATTCCTTCACTTTTATCGCCGGACGTTTGATCTCACATCCCGGTGGCGCGAACCATTAAACGAATACGAGGTCGACTACGTTCTGATGGAGTCAACCCATTCTTTATTCTCCCTTCTGGCAGCCAGTGACGAATGGAAACAAGCGTATGGTGACGAGGTGGCTGCCGTTTACATACGTGCTGAACGATGACGCTTCGATTTCTTGTTTGGAGACACTGGCCATTGCAGAAAGTGTGACAGGCGATGAGTAGTAAGATTCCAAAGACCGACTTGGTCATCATCGCTTTCATCGGTCTTTTGATCCAGTCCATTTGGCTTGTTCGTCTTGAGCAGCCTACGTACATGGATGCCTACTACTACGCGGTTAATGGGGAAAGATTGGCGAGCGGTCACGGATTTTCAGAAATGGTCATCTGGCAGTACTTAGATGATCCCGCCGGGCTGCCAACGCCCAGCCATACATATTGGATGCCTCTTCCGTCACTCATAGCCGCTCTCGGCTACACGATACGAGGTGATTTTCTTGGCGAACAGTTGATTTTCTGGCTGCTTGGAGGCCTTTTACCGTTGCTGGCATTTGCTATCAGCCTGCTTCTCTCGGGACAACGATGGCAGGCATGGGTGGCGGCGCTGTTCACGGCCACGGGTGGTTTCTATAGCGCATTCTTCAGCCAACCGTCGACATTTGCGCCATTTGCCTGGTCAGGCGCTCTCTGTCTTCTGATGTTGGGCCTGGCGGGAGCTGGTCAGGTAGAGACCGACGGTGCACCAGGATTCAAACAGCTAGCACAAAAAAGGCCATGGGTCTTCTGGCTTCTCGCGGGTGTTTTTGCAGGCTTCGCCCACCTGACCAGGGCCGACGGTGCTTTGCTGTTACTCATCGGGTTGGCGATTTGGGTCTTAGAACTCCGGAATTGGAGAAGATCGACCAGAACTACGAGCGACGGCCGGCAATCAGGACAAGTCAGTCCTCATAGGTTGGTGTTGGATATCATCCTACTTATCGGCGGCTACTTGATGGTAATGGGTGGTTGGCTAATGCGGAACTGGATGGTTATGAACCGGCCTCTATCAATGGTCGGGTTTCAAAGTATGTTCCTGAGAACGTATGACGATCTCTTTGCCTATGGACGCAGAATTGATCTAAGTAGTTATCTGGATTGGGGTTGGGACAACATCGTTCTCTCAAAGCTAGAGTCTTTGTGGATTGCTATCCAAACCCTTGTTGTCGTACCAGGGATCGTTTTTCTTGTGCCGTTCGTTATCATTGCCATAGTCCAACTATATCGGCGCCCAAAGAAACGTGCCCTTCTTCGCCCAGTGGTTTGGTACACCATTGCCCTGATTATCAGCATGAGCATTATCTTCACCTTCCCTGGAATGCGCGGCGCGATGTTTCACTCATCCAGTGCAATATGGCCTTGGTCTGCGGCGCTTGCGGCGGCAGGCATTAGCTACGCAGTGGATTGGACGGCATCTCGACTTCCCCATTGGCGCCCTGAACAAGCCAAGAAGCGGTTCTCGGTACTATTTATTATGCTGGCCCTTGTTCTCGGTATCTACGTCTCACAATCGCGGGCCGTAGCAAATGAAGATCCAGATGTTTTCCGGCAAATTGCGGAAGAACTTCCGGTTGGTTCGATTGTGATGGCCGGCAACGCCCCGGCCGTTAACTACCATACGAAATTACCTTCCTTAAGCGTTCCAAATGAGCCGGTTGATGTCGTTATTCAGGCTGCTAATCGCTATGGAGTCACGCATCTTTTGCTCGATAACGATGCGCCAGCACCGCTAAAGGATCTATATCTAGGAGAAACGCCAGATTCTAGACTCAGGCTGATTCGAACCTTCGGAGATATCAATTTGTATCAAATTATCGGAGGTACAGAGTAATCCTACTGTCAGTTTCGACCTTGGAACCGCAGGATCCATCGTCGCCTGGTCTCTGGCGACGTTGTTTCTCAGATCCATCGATTCGATATGCGATTATAGTATTTGTCGCCAGCCGGCTCTTTTTGACTCTCTGGGCGCTTTTCGTCCTGGCATTTAGGCCCCAGCCCCAGGTACCTGATGAGGTATTACGACCATATCTGGGTCAACCGAGATTCACCGAAGGCGTCACTGGCGCTATCCTGGGGCCATGGCAACGCTTTGACACCCTGCACTATATGCGAATCGCCGAACAAGGATACGAGGTAGCGGAGGACTCGGTTTTCCCCCCCCTATTCCCGGCCGCCATGACCGGAGTTGGCTATTTGCTTGGTCCCTTACTCCCTCAATCAGAACGTAACCTTTTGGCAGCTATCATTATCTCCAACATCGCCTTCTTCGGCGTGTTGGTGATGCTGTATCGGATTACAGCTCGAGAGCTTGACAACGACGCGGCACTTCGCAGTATCATATTTCTGACGATCTTTCCAGCTAGTTTCTTTCTGCTTGCTGCCTATTCAGAGTCTCTCTTCATTTTTCTCGCCATAAGCTCGATATATTCAGCACGGTCAGGACGCTTCTGGCTGGCAGGAAGCCTTGGGTTTCTAGCCTCGCTAACTCGTCTTACTGGAGTGGTGCTTTTATTTCCCTTGGCCTATGAATACCTAAGCCGGCGAGATTTCAAGGTTTCAAAGGTTGATCGGGCCAGCATTTCAATATTCCTTCCATTGGCGGGGATCGCAGGATTCTTGCTCTGGCGGTCTTATGCAGGCCTACCCCCGTTAAATCAGATATACGAACAGTACTGGCACCAGACGACCGGATTTCCGGGAACGGACATGATAAGAGCACTGGTAAGAATGCTGCAGGGTAAGGCGGCTCTCACCTTGTTCTTCGATTTCTTCTGTGCGCTCCTTTTAATCGTGACGACGATTGCAGCCTTTCGATTGTTGGGTCCCACATTCGGCCTCTATTCCACGGGTCTTCTCTTGTTCATCCTCCTGCCGACCTCCGACCTGAAACCGCTATTCTCCTTCTCTCGTTACGCTCTGGCCTTCTTTCCAACGTTTATGATTATGAGTCAATTTGCTACGACGCCTTGGCGTAAGCGGATTGTTGTCTATCCCTCTATCGCCTTCATGCTTTACTTCAGCGGACAATTCTTTATGTGGGGCTGGGTAGCATGACATTCTCTGCCGCCGTTCGATCACACGAAGATGGGAGCCAAGAGCCTCTGAATAAGCAACCGAAACGTGTTGTCGCTATACTTTCTAGACAGGGCAAGTATTGGCTTGTCGGCGGTTTAGCCCTGCTGGCCGTTCTGGCATATATTGGCGTCACATTCGCTACAGACCAGGTGGGATTTCCCTTAGATGATAGTTGGATTCACCAAACCTATGCCCGAAATCTAGCCCGAAGCGGCCAATGGGAATTTGTACCAGGCATTGTCAGTTCGGGATCGACCGCTCCTCTTTGGACGTTATTACTCGCGGTTGGCTATGTATTGGGATTGCCATACTTTTTCTGGTCCTTCTTGCTTGGATGGGCTTGCCTAGCCTGGACTGGCTGGGCGGCGATGCGCCTTTGGGGGGTGCTGTGGCCGAGGAGAAATAATCTGGATTGGATCATCGGGGCGGTTCTCGTGTTGAGTTGGCCCCTGGTGTGGGCAGCCGGCAGCGGAATGGAAACATTGTTGTTTATTGCGCTCGAGCTTGAGGCGTTGTATATCTACAGTTTACACGCCAGAGGGCGCGGTAGATCGACTGCAAGTCTCGGCATTGTGGTCGGTTTGTTGGTATTAACTCGACCGGAAGGTCTGGGGATGCTGGCCTTGCTGGTTGCGGGCATGCTCCTATCGGGCTCAGAGCGGTCCGTTCGCATCAGAAATGCGGCCATGCTGTTCGTTGGAGCCCTCCTCCCGATGATTCCATACTTTGCCTTCAATCTCTGGTCAAGCGGCAATATATGGCCGAATACCTTCTACGCAAAGCAGGTTGAGTATGCTTCCGTATATGCCCAGCCGCTGGCGACCCGGTTCGTCCGTTTACTATATCTTTCTCTAGGCGGAGCCGCTGATGGTTGGCGTGGTATCAGTGGCGGGCATCTGGTACTTCTACCGGGAGTTATCGTGGCCGGGTACCGAGCCCTACAACGTGATTGGCGCAAAAGGGAGATGTTTCTTACCGTACCGCTCCTGTGGGCAGCGGGTCTTGTCTTTGTATATGCCTGGCGACTGCCGGTGACATATCAGCACGGCCGATATCTGTTTCCCGCTATCCCTATCTGGATCCTTTACGGTATCGAAGGCTGGCTCGCTCTCTCCATCACTATCAAGGAGCGTATCGGATCTCTCAAGCGTGTTCATTTCATCCTAACGCGAATGGGTGTTATGACATTCGCCGTCCTACTCCTGATCTTTCTGCTTCTCGGCTTACAAGTCTTCGCGCAAGATGTATCATTCGTAAATGGAGAAATGGTCGCTGTTGGCCAATGGCTACAGGAAAATACACCATCGCATACACTGATCGCCGCCCATGATATTGGCGCAATAGGGTATTTTGCGGAACGATCTATTCTGGATTTAGCGGGCTTAATTTCGCCCGAGGTTATCCCACTGTTGTCAGACAGAGATGCCCTGATAGATTATGTATCGCAGAGCCAGTCTGATTACCTGGTGACGGCGCCAGGCTGGACCTACGACAGGCTGACTACCGATGCGAACTCAATACTTGAATACTCGACTGGCTATATCTGGACCCAAGGGCAGGGAGTGAATAATATGGAGGTTTATCGCCTATCTAAGTGACCTTCCTCTGTTTGCCTGTGTTAAGTTCTTCATGGTATACTGCCCTAACTTTTTATTTGGGTTTCTTCTCTCTCAGGAGGATGGCTGGTAATCGCCAGCATACAAATCGGCAAGTCGTGCCGTAGTAATAACATCCATGGGACTTTAGGCAGCGTGGAGGGGAAAAGCGTGTCACTGCACAGTATTATTATCGTAGATGACCACCCTGTATTTCGTCAGGGTCTTCGTGATGTGCTAGAGACGGATTCGCGACTAGAAGTTGTAGGTGAGGCAGCCACTGGCGAAGCCGCACTGCAACTCATACCTGAACTTGAACCCGATACTGTCCTGATGGACGTCAACCTTCCGGACATAATGGGGCTGCAGGTTACGCGCAGAGTCAAAGCTCGCATGCCAGAGATAAAGTTCATTGTCATTACTGGATATGATGACATTGAGCAAGCTTTTCACGCGATACGTGCTGGAGCTTCTGCATACTGTGCGAAAGATGTCTCCCCAGAGACATTAATCGGTACCATTATGGACGTTCATAATGGCTACTATGTGGTCGGTGAACGGAGGATGACGCACGATGAAGTTGTCAAATGGGTTGAGGAAAAAGTAGGACACATTAGCGGTCCACTTGTGACTGATGCCGAGGATTCGTTCATCCCATTGTCTCCTCGTGAGATGGAGATCCTTGAGCATGTAACACACGGCAAGAGCAATAAAGAGATTGCTTACGAACTGGGAATTAGTCATCAGACGGTCAAGAATCATATGACTGCGATTCTAAGAAAGTTAAGCGTCGATGATCGAACCCAGGCTGCCGTGTATGCCTTGAGTCGGGGGTGGGTCAGGCTGGAGAAATCACGTCGAGATAATCCATAAAAACGTTCTCTATCTATCTGTTCTAATACAAGCCTCGCCTATTACAGGAGTGTAAAATCTATGGATGAGCAGAACGAATCCGTCGAGGAACTCACGCTTAGTGTCCTGGTCCAGGAAACTTTCCGCGAACACGAACGAACCCAGAACGAACTAACCGAGATCGGCGTTTTGGTGAAGCAAAGCGCTGCAGAGGTGGAACGCCTTTCCCAACAAAATACGAGAGTCGGTACCTATCTTCGCCAATTACAAACCAACTTCGATACGATTCCACGCGAAGATATCAAAGAAGGCTATGAGGCCTTGATTAATGCTCAGCAGCGGCTGTTCACCATGCGAGGGCAATTAGAGAAGTTGGAGAGCAACTATCACAACCTCGAAAGACTCTTTACTCTGCAGCAACGTCTATTGGAAGTAACCGAGGGGATGGAGGACGTTCCAACGGTTCGCCAACGTACCCGGGACCAAACGGGTTTCATACGCGTGATTCAGTCAGAGGAAGCAGCTCGACAGAGTCTGGTTCGCCGTATGCACGACGGTCCGGCGTCTTCCTTAAGCAATTTCATACTGCAGGCTGAAATCTGCCAACGCTTTTTTGATACGGATCCAGGACGGGCCAGAGTTGAACTGATTGCGCTAAAAGGATCGGCTACGGAGACTTTCAGGGAGGTTAAAGACTTCATCTTTGACCTCAGGCCGATGATGCTCGATGATCTTGGTGTAATACCTACCCTTAGGCGATATGTCGAGTCGGTCGAAGATAAGAACGAAATCTCTGTATCAATGTCTGTGACTGGAATAGAGCGCCGTCTCGAGGAACACATCGAAGTTTCCATTTTTCGAGGCGTTCAGGAATTGTTGACAAACGCGCGCGTTCATGGCCAGGCAAGCAGTGTGGAAATCCTATTAGATATGGATACCGATCGGGTTCTCGTTGTCGTTGAAGACGACGGAACCGGGTTCAATGTGGAAGATGAGGCGACGGGAGACCTGAGCCGGCCGACAATTGGACTGCCGACACTTCGCGAACGCATTGAGATGCTTGGTGGAGCGCTAACGCTGCAAAGCAGTATTGGACAAGGAACTCGAGCCGAATTCTGGGTACCAGCAGTAGCCGTCGAGGAACAGACCTTAGTTACCTGATCATAGGGGTACTTACCTTACGGATAGTCTTTCCGGGTACCACTATCCTATTGTTTCTCCACAGGGGAGTCGTTACCCTAATCCTTACATATGGTTGGTCCTAATACCATTAGGGAAGGAGGTGCGGGTAGATGCTCTATTTGACACCTGAGGACGGCTAGGGATTGGTTGAGTATGCTTTGATCCTTGTTCTGGTTGCGATAGTGGTAATTGCAATCCTGGCCCTATTAGGTCCAGAGATCGGAAACGTATTCAGCCGCATTGTAAATGTCCTTGGTTCATCAACATAATAACCCGTCCGGAGAACAAAAGAGCCCTGCCCAGCAGGGTTCTTTTTATTTCCGGAGAAATGGAGATCATGGCAATTTCCGCATATGCTTCCAGGATTTCGTACTGCGAATTATGCAGATGCTCTCTTCACCCCGAGCCGGACATTGCACAACTTCTCATAGCAAAAAACCGGCGACACCAGTCTCGTCTTATGATTTGAGACCAGGCTAATCCCTGTTATAAATGAACTTGTACATTAACCACGTAAGCGATGATCATCGGCCGCATGGACCAAATAGCCGAACAAGATAGTGTTGAATCTCGGGAAATCGTGAATCGCGAATGGGTGGCCGCCTTCCTGGTCGCGATTGCGACTGTAGCCATAGTGACCCTTCCATACGTATTAGGTTACGCGCTCTCCGGACCCGGTATCGTCTTTAGCGGAGTAATCATGAATCCTGAGGATACTCAGAGTTACTTCGCCAAGATGTTGCAGGGCTATGAAGGTCATTGGCTCTATACGATCCCTTTCACTCCAGAACAACACGATCCGGCTTTTCTAGGCGGATTCTACTTAGCTCTCGGTCATTTCACCCGGTGGATGGGGCTCACGATCGATATGGTTTGGCACCTGGCGCGGATAGTTGCCGATTTTTTTCTCTTCATGGTCACCTTTGGATTCATTGCCACTTTCCTTCACAATCGACAGACGCGCTGGGTAGCCTATTTGTTGGCTTTGTTTGGTTCTGGTCTGGGATGGTTGCTGTTCATCCTTCAACAACCGTATTGGCTAGGGGCATTTCCCGTAGATTTCAAGATGCCGGAAGCGCATCTGTTCTTCTCATCCATGACCTTTCCCCATGTTGCTCTTGGTACAGGGCTGGTTCTTGTATCATTTTGGCTCGTTTACCAGATCGGAGCTCGGCATCCTAAGAGTTGGTTTTACTCCGTGCTGGCGGGATTCACAAATCTGGCCATTGGCATCGCTTATCCGTTTCTGATTTATCTCGTCGTATTTACAACGGCGTTTTATTGGCTTGTCCTGACATTTAGGGCGCGACGAATCGATTGGTCGTTATCTGTGAGGCTGGGTATCAGTTTCATCATACCAGTACCCCTGTATCTCTACTATGCTTACGCCAATCAAATGAACGATGTTTTTCGATCGTGGGCAGACCAGGCTGTCACTTCATCTCCACCATGGCCTCACTATCTCATTGCTTTTGGTATTCTTCTTTTTCTGGCAGCATTGCCAATATCAAGCCGTAAGGCATCATCTAGCTACGTCGAAAAGATGTCCTTGCTTTGGATTTGGATCATCACCGCGGCGATTCTAGTGTACCTTCCAATCAACGCACAACGACGTTTTGTCCAGGGGGTTCAGGTACCGCTTTCGATTCTTGCGGCGGTCGGTCTCGTACAGATCGTCTTGCCGAGCATTGCTAATACGAAGCTCTATCAAAAAATCTTAACGCACCCCAGGTATACAGACGCAGGTCTGCGTCGACTGTTAATAACCTCCATGATTCTCTTTGTTAGTCTGTCGAATCTCTATGTACTGGCGGATGTCTCGGTGACGGCAGCTCTGAGGCAACCTTATCCATTCTTCAGACAAGAGTCTGAGCTGGAAGTCGTGGATTGGCTCCACGATAACACTGAGAGGTCGGCTATTGTATTAGCAGCCTATGAAACGGGAAACTACCTTGCAGCACGAGCTGGAAATCGCGTTTTCATAGGGCATTGGGCAGAGACGGTCGATTGGGACTTGAAGTTTGATCAGATTTCCCATTTCTTTGCTAGCTCGACTGAAGATAATTGGCGGAGAGATCTCATTAATACCTACGGGATTAGCTATATTTGGTATGGTCCAATTGAACGTAATCTAGGCTCGTTTGATCCCGGTACTGTCCCATATTTGAAACAGGTATTCGAGAAGGATGAAACCAAGTTGTACGAGGTTCACTAGGCTTGAAGCCTGGATAAGGGCGATTGTTATCTAGAGTAGCGTGCCGCTAGAAGGGGTACTTTCGTCTGGTTGTACGCCAAGTGGGCATGACTTATACTGTTGACGGGGGATTAGTGGATTATGATGTAGGCTGTTTGACTTTGTGTGGG
The DNA here is from genome assembly GCA_049650305.1 of Promineifilaceae bacterium (SeqCode). Classification (GTDB taxonomy): domain Bacteria; phylum Chloroflexota; class Anaerolineae; order Promineifilales; family Promineifilaceae; genus UBA11865. The sequence continues at coordinate 29,413 of JBARZW010000176.1, read as the reverse complement.
ATAATAGTAAGATGGAATTTGTCAGCCTGTAATGGAGCGGTGGGCTTATTCCGTTGTTGTGAATCAGAGGAATCTAAAGTAACGCGTCTCAATCAACCCTTTTAGGCACCAAATGTCAGATAAGATAAATGTCCTTATAGTGGACGATATACCAGAAACCAGGGAGAACGTCCGCAAACTTCTCCAATTTGAACCCGACGTCAAAGTAATTGGCCACGCAGGCTCTGGCGAAGAGGCTATCCGAATGGCCAAGGAGCTACGACCTCATGTCGTGCTGATGGATATTAACATGCCTGATGCCGACGGGATCATGGCTAGTCGAACTATTACTACGACCGTCCCGGAAGCCCAAGTGATTATCATGTCGGTTCAAAGCGAAGCCGACTATATCCGCCGGGCGATGCTTGCCGGAGCACGAGATTTCTTGATGAAACCGTTCTCCGGTGATGAATTAATCGAAGCAGTTAGGAACGTTCACGAGACAAGACCCGCGCTGAGAATGCCGCCTCCCACGGCTTCACCTCTTTCTGAGCTGACCGCCGCGCATCGCAAGAGGGCTGTCCGCGAAGGAAACGTCATAGCTGTGTTTAGTCCGAAAGGTGGAATCGGGTGCACCACGGTAGCGATCAACGTCGCCGTTGCTCTTTCTGAAAATGGGCATAAGACGCTGCTTATAGATGGTAGTCTGCAATTTGGTGATGTTGGCGTAATGCTCAATATCAAGGCCTTAACCAGCGTCATCGACGTAATCGAACGAATGTCCGAACTGGATCATGATTTGATCGGTAGCGTTGTTGCTAGACATGAGAGTGGTCTTAGCGTATTGCTTGCTCCTCCACGCCCTGAAATGGCCGAGTTAGTGAAGGAGGCCGAAATTCGAACGTTGATGAAATCTCTGAGAGAGATGTTTGATTTCATCATTATCGACACCAGTTCGAGCTTGAACGACGTAAATTTGGCAATGCTAGATGTCGCGGACAGGATCATTCTTATCGCTCGACAGGATCTCACGAGCTTGAAGAATGTAAGCCGTTTCTTTGACCTTAGTGAAGACTTGGAATACGAGCGGGACAAGGTAATGTTGGTTGTAAACCACGGCTCCAACAAATTAAGCATCACCGTAAAAGATATCGTCGACACACTCAAGTGGCCGGTTACCGCTGTGCTTCCTGAAGATGAGGCGGCATATAGTGCTGCGGATCAAGGGAGACCATTAGTATCGTCGACCTTGAAGCGACGACCAGTTTCGAAGGCCTTGGATCAATTGACCATTCAGCTCCAAAAAGAGTTCGAGCGGAAGGGAAAGGTGATTGAAGAGGAAGAAGTTAGCCGCCTTGGTCGTCTTGCTCGTCTATTTCGTCGATAGTGGAGAAAAATAGTGTCACTTCTGAAGCGAATAGAAAAAAGTCAGGTACCTGAACTTAATCAACAAGTATCAAAGCTACAAGTGCTGCGTGAAAAACGTTCATCCCCTGGAACGGGTTCGCATGATCAATACGCTGATTTGAAGAATCGCATTCAGCAGAAGTTGATTGCTGAACTGGATCCGAGTATGGATGTATCCCAGACCCCTGAAATGCGTAGCACAATTCAGGAAATGTTCGAGACGATGCTCCAAGAGGAGCAAATCGTACTTACGCGGAACGAGAGGCGGAAGTTATTCGAGCAGATCGTAGCCGAGATCCTTGGATATGGTCCTCTTGAGCAATATCTGAGCGTTGAGGGTATCACTGAAATTATGGTGAATGGACCCAAGAATGTTTACATCGAACGTGGCGGTAAAGTTCATAAGGTTAACACCCAGTTTGAGAGCGATGAGCACTTGATGCGGATTATTGAGCGAATTGTTGCACCATTAGGCCGACGAATTGACGAAGGCTCCCCGATGGTCAATGCTCGTTTGCCCGATGGCTCGCGAGTTAACGCGGTTATCCCACCGATTTCGCTTGTCGGTCCGACGTTGACAGTTCGTATCTTCGCCAAGATCCCGTTGACTGTCGACAACTTGATCGAATTTGGCACTGTTACCGGCGAAGCGATGGAATTTCTTAAGGCTTGCGTTTTTGCACGAGTCAACATTCTAATCTCAGGTGGTACCGGTTCTGGTAAGACCACTACGCTGAATATCCTCTCGGGATATATTCCTGATGACGAGAGGATCATAACTATTGAGTTGGCGGCTGAGCTGCAACTCAGACAGGAGCATGTCGTTACCCTGGAGGCGCGTCCCCCGAACCTTGAAGGTAAGGGCGAAGTTACGATTCGCGACTTGGTAGTTAACTCGCTGAGGATGAGACCTGACCGGATCGTCGTAGGCGAGGTTCGAAGCGGAGAAGCCTTGGATATGTTGCAGGCCATGAACACAGGTCATGAGGGTAGCATGACGACGCTTCACTCGAACAGCCCGAGGGATACGATGTCTCGCCTGGAGACAATGGTTCTGATGGCCGGGATGGACCTGCCACATAGGGCCATTCGTGAGCAAATCGCTTCTGCTATCGACCTGGTAGTTCACCAAGATCGAATGCGAGATGGTACCCGCAAGATCACCTCCGTTAGTGAAGTTCAGGGAATGGAAGGTGATGTGATCACGATGTCTGAGATCTTCAGATTTGAGCAAACCGGCATCGAGAATGGTAAAGTGATTGGCCGATTGCGCCCGACGGGCTTGCGTCCGAAGTTCATGTTCAAGATTCAGGAATCTGGAATCATGTTGCCACCGACCATTTTCGGGATCGGAACCCGAGGTCGGTAGAGCTAGATCTTTGATTGGCAACTAGGCTAGGAGGTCGGAAGTGGATCCATTAATTCTTCTAATCGGAGCCGCCGCAATCCTGATGATTATGGGTGCTGGCGTTGCGCTGCTAACAGGCGGGCGTACTGACGTTGAAGACAGATTGGATCAGTACGTCGGCGCCGGCGGCACCACAGCAGCCATTGCGGTTGATCATCCCCAGTCACGAAAGGACACCCAAGTAGCGGATAGGCTCGACAGGGTAATAGCAGGTCGGGGCTTTACTCAGGGAATAAGAACACGAATAGCGAAGGCTGACGCCAAACTGCGTGTAAGTGAATACATCGCCCTCCAATTTCTGCTGGCATTCGGTCTTGGCGCCGCTGTATATTTCTTTCTTGGTAACAACGTCATCTTCACCACTTTGGCAGCTATTTTTGGCTTGTTTATACCTAGAATTTATCTTTCATCGGCCGCCAAACGTCGAATGCGGGCTTTCGAAAACCAGCTAAGTGATACACTTAATCTGTGGGTTAATGCGCTACGTTCTGGCTACAGTGTGCTTCAAGCTATGGAAGCCATCGCAACGGAACTACCAGCACCTGTCTCGGTAGAATTTGAGCGAGTTGTTCAGGAGGTACGTCTCGGCTTAGGCGTCCCCCAAGCGCTGGGGAATATGCTACGCCGGGTTCCGAGCGATGACCTCGACCTGGTTATTACAGCTGTAAATATCCAGCGAGAGGTTGGTGGTAACCTGGCAGAAGTGCTTGACACCATAAGTTTCACGATTCGCGAACGTGTTCGTATTAAAGGCGAGATTCGTACGCTGACAGCTCAGGGACGACTATCTGGTTGGATCATCAGTTTGCTACCAATCGGTCTGGCGCTAGTCCTGCTAGTAATTAATCCAGGATATATGGGCCAGCTATTTGAAAATGCCGAGCCATTCCTATTCGGCATTCCCTGTGGATGGATAGTGGTTGGCGCTGGCTTAGTAATGATGGGGATAGGTGTTGTCATTATTCAGAAGATTGTAGACATCGAGGTTTAGACCCGAGATACATACGCTTTTTTCTTTGGAGTTTATGCCTGTGAACTTCCTATCAAGGATGAGCTAGGAAGTTAACCCTTCTGATTAGAAGGGTGGAGGTTGATTATGTCGCCAGTTGTTTTCATTGCCGGTCTTGGTGCACTGACGCTCATCGTCGCCAGCGTACTTTTATTGCGGCGCGCAGAAGATGATCCGTTGATTGCGCGTATTGAAGAGTACGCGATTCGGGAGGAGCCGGTCAGCATAGAGGAAATCGAGCTTTCGTTGCCGGTCACTGACCGGTTACTCGTTCCATTATTGAGGCGGTTGAGCCAGCTCGTTATCCGTCTTACACCGCAGACGATGCTAGAGCGCTCTGCTCATAAGTTAGAATTAGCAGGTAGCCCTGGAAATATCTCAGCGGCTGAATTCTGGGCGATTCGCGGTATTGTCGCCGTTGTCTTGGGCGGATTATTCTTCTTCCTTCTGGGCAACTTTGGGCAAGACCCTGGCAGGCGATTGCTCTACACACTTGCCGTTACAGTCTTGGGGTTTTTCCTGCCATCGTTATACCTTTCAGCCTCCATCAGCCGGCGGCAGGAAGCCATTATCAAGAAATTTCCAGACGCATTGGATTTGATGTCTATCTGCGTCGACGCCGGATTAACCTTTGATGGTTCTATGGCGCGCGTCGATGAGAAATGGGAAGATCCATTGGCACGAGAGTTTGGTAGGGTCATTTATGAGATTCAGCTTGGTAAATCCAGGCGACAGGCTCTACGGGACATGGCTAATCGCATGGATGTGGCAGACGTAAGTAGCTTTGTAGCCGCCATTCTTCAGGCGGAGCATCTAGGAGTCAGCATCGGCCGAGTGCTACGAATACAGTCCGAACAGATGCGAATTCGCAGGCGTCAGCGAGCCGAGGAAAAAGCGCATCAAGCCCCGATCAAGATGCTTTTCCCTCTCGTTTTCTTGATTTTCCCGTCGATGTTCATTGTCCTCCTGGGACCGGCGGCTTTTACAATCCTGCGAAACGAAGCATTGCAGAGCGTTTTCTAGGGGTAAACCTGCACTTAAAGACGAACTCTGCCACGATCACGGGCTAATTCTACTATCTCAGTGATCCAGATTTTCCGGAAGGCCAGCAGTTGTCGAAGGAATCTGCGCTACATGAGTCGATCTGGCGCAAGGTCAGCTTTATGTCAGATGCACTCATCAACGTTCTTTTACCTCCGGTATGTGCGGGCTGCAATAAGGTTGGGAACCTATTTTGCTCAGAGTGCAGGAGCCAAGTGCAGTGGGTAAGGGATCCGATATGCTATTCATGCGGCAAACCAGGCCTAACCGTTTATAGTCTTTGCGACGCCTGTCATCGCCATTCTCTCGCAACTACTCAGATCCGGGCCGCCACTTTGCATGTCGATCCTGTCCGGCGCACACTACACTTGATGAAGTACGAGGGGTACTTCGCACTGGCAAATCCACTCGCGGAACTCATGATCCAAGCCTGGCCTAGATGGCAAACACAAATTGATATGGTAGTTCCAATCCCATTGCATGCGGAAAGAAAGCGGCAGAGAGGGTATAATCAAGCCGAATTGCTTGTGAAGGCAATACGACGCTCATTGGATTGGGACTGTGTACCCGATGCGCTACGCCGGCATAGACGGACCGCGCCTCAGGTTGGCCTCAACATCAGTCAAAGGCAGCGAAATGTTCGAGGGGCATTCTTGGCCAACGAAGGCATAGTTGCTGGAAAGAGAATTCTTCTTGTTGACGATGTCTGTACGACAGGTTCAACAGTAGACTCGGCCGCCCGTGTATTGCTCGATGCCGGTGCATTGTCAGTTGATGCCTATTGTCTTACCACCGTAACAGGCAGATACGATATATCTAAGATTTAGGAGTGAATAATGGAAATTTCGATTAACACGCATGGCGTCGACCTCACGGAGAAGCTACAAAGTCATGTCGAAAGGAAGACGGCGAGGCTTGATCGCTACATGCCAAACCTTGTCGAAGTTAGAGTCGACCTTTCTTCACAAAACACACGCAGCGCAATCGAGCGACAAGTTGCACAGATTACGGCACGAGACAATCGCGGTATGTTCCTGCGGGCCGAAGAGCGAAACAGCGATATGTTCGCTGCCATTGATGCTGTGATTGATAAGCTCTACAGACAGATAAAGCGTTATCGAGGAAAGCGCAAGCAAAATCGTCGCAGTGGAAGTGTTGCCGAAGAGTACGTGATCGGCGAACCCCTGCCACACGAGGATGAGATGGAACTTGAGGATCTGGAGAGCTCTATCGTTCGGCGTAAAAGTTTCCCTCTTCGACCTATGGCATCAGAGGAGGCCATCGAGCAAATGGAGTTGTTGGGCCATAATTTCTTTGTCTTTTTCAATATGGATGAAGAGGCGATAAATGTCGTTTACAAGCGCCATGACGGGAATTACGGCTTACTTCAACCAGCGTTTGACTAGCCATAATCCGGATTTATCCTTACCTGAAAGTAAGGGTTAGTGCTCGGCGATTAATAGCAAACTTAGTGAATCAATTGATTTGGGCAATCGGGCGACCAAGCAGCCTGATTGCCCTTTTTTAATGAAACTATGATTACAGCGGTTGTGATGGTCGGTGAAAGTGGTGGGGAGTCCGATGTAGAATCTTGGGTACAGGATGCACGGCGGCAAGCAGCCCTGGATTTGCTGGAGCAATTAGCAAATCAGCCGGCCATTGACCAGCTTGTGCTGGTTACGCCAGGGATGGATGGTTTAGAAGAGGCGCCTTTTTCCTGTTACGTTGAGAGCCAACCCGGCCCGCTGCATGTGGGCCGGACCCTAGCCGAGATCGTCGAAAGGCACGGTGTGTCAAAATTACTCTATTTTGGGGGTGGCTCGGCTCCCTTGCTTGAAGACGATTCTTTGGATTCGCTAGCAAGCAACCTGATCACGTCAAGCCAAGGAGTGTTTACGAATAATCGATACGCGAGCGACTGGGCCGGGATTGCACCAGCTTCGATTATCAGTAAATGGAAAGAACGACTTCCGCAAGATAACATGATCGGCTGGGTATTATCCACGGAGGCGGATCTCCCAATAGACAGCCAGCAGATTTCATCTTCTACAAGATTAGATATCGATACACCGACAGATCTCCTTACACTTCGACTGCATCCCCGTGTGAAACGGCACTTACGACAATATATTGATAACCTACCTCTGGATACAGCTGCCCTTGAAAATGCCTTATCGGTTCTCTCTACGCCTGCATCGCAGGTGTTCATAGCCGGTAGAATTAGCCCAAATGTTTGGGCTACTCTCAACGAGATTACGAATTGTTGGATTCGCGTCGTTTCTGAAGAGAGGGGAATGGTATCTAGCGGACGGCTGAAGCGGGGAGAGGTTTTTTCACTTTTGGCAGATTACATCACGAGGCTGGGCTTAAGAGGCGTCTTTGATATTCTATCGGACCATTCGCAAGCCGCGTTTATTGACACGAGGGTTCTACTAGCCCATCAACGAAGCTGGCCCAGCAGGAGCGATAGGTTTCATTCTGACCTAGGGCTGGCCGATCAAATAGAAGATCCCTGGCTACGAGAACTTACCGCTACGGCACAGGATGCACCCATCCCGGTCATTCTCGGGGGGCACGGGCTCCTCTCTGGAGATATGCTCGCGTTGTGTGAAATCCTATGATATTTCGTTGGCCTCTTATCAGACAACATCTATCACATAGCATAAAATGAGGTTCTAAGAGGCATGCCAACCATACTGATAGTTTGCACTGCAAATGTCTGCCGTTCCCCTGTCGCAGAAGCTTTGTTGAGAAACCGTTTAACGAAAATGGGACTCGACGAATGGGAGGTTGGTTCTGCTGGGACCTGGGCTTATCCTGGACAGCGCGCTGCTGAATTTAGCATTCAGCTCATGGGTGAGCAGGGGCTCGACATCGAACAACATGCCTCTCGCATTGTTGCAGACAGTCTCTTGTCCACAACAGACCTGGTACTTTGTATGGAAATCGGGCATGCAGAGGCTCTGCGCGCAGAATTTCCGAAAGAGAGACACAAGATTTATCTGCTTACTGAAATGTCGGATAGACACTACAGCGTGAAAGATCCATATGGAGGCCCATTAGAGGCCTACCAAGGCATGGTCGCCGAGGTAGCCACATTGATCGACGAAGGAATGCCGAGGATCATTGACCTAGCATCTGCCAACGAAAAATCACGATCTGCGTCTGGAAAGGATGGATAGGTGGGAATCAATGGAATCATCGCCAGTTATCTGGTCGATGAACAGGGTGGCGACTACCAACCAGTGATGAACTGCTCCCACTCGCCATGGGTGGCGAGATGCTGACCGAAACGGTAGATCGCCGTTGGCTTTGGTTGGAAAGGCAGTCGCTTTAGTCGCATTTTCGCGTGCTCGGGCAACTTACCTCCCTTCCTACGATTGCACGAAGGACAGGCAGCGACAACATTGGTCCATACATGCGTGCCGCCCAGCCGGCGAGGGATAACGTGATCGATGGTCAGGACATGGGAGCGATAGCCACAGTATTGGCACGTGAAATCATCTCGCCGGAGAATCTCTCGCTTGGTAAGGTTTATTGGGAGTCGGGGACGTCGCACCATGTAACCCAGCCGAATAACAGAAGGAATGTCGAACTCGGCCGTTGCGCTGTGTATGGTACCTCGACCGTTCAGCAATATTTCTGCCTTACCACCAATCACAAGCGCCAGAGCTCGCTTGGTGTTGCAGACATGAAGGGGCTCGAAGTTCACATTCAATAAGAGAACCGGTTCCCGTAGCTTGTCTAGCGGACTCATAACGGCAGGCAGTATAGCATGGGTTCTGTGGCGACGTCAATACGTGAACGCGGTCACTTGTCGCAGGCCTTCGGCAGGTGTATAGTGACGCTCTCGTGAACAATACCGTCCTGAAATTGCTCTCATAAGACCATGGTAAAACAGCTCTCCGCTTTGCTTGATCATTGTGATTATCCGGTTGGAGGGCAGCCATATTTACTATGAGACATTCACAGCAGTTCTCAGAGTTAGGCGAGATGCAGATTCATGGACCATTACCGACCCGGTATAATTCCACCGTCCGTAATTATCGTATTTTGAGATAGGGTTGATTGACGATATCTAGGAGATTAGATGAGCGAAAAAACTAACTGGATTCAGGAGGAGATGGAACAACTGCGGGAGGCTGGCTTGTATAACACCATCCGTATAATTGACTCGCCAATGGACGCCTGGGTGGTGATTAACGGCCGACGCCTGCTCAATTTCTGCGCTAACAACTACCTGGGATTAGCCAACGATCCCCGGATCAGGGCAGCCGCCCATCAGGCGATAGAGAATTATGGTGTGGGACCTGGCGCAGTACGCTCGATAGCCGGAACAATGTCCCTTCACGTCAAGCTTGAAGAACGTCTGGCCGAGTTCAAGAGAGCCGAAGCCTGTATCTCTTTCCAGAGTGGTTTCAGCGCAAACTTGGCAACGATTCCGGCCCTGGTTGGTCGCGGAGACGTGATATTCTCAGATGAATTAAATCACGCTAGCATTATTGATGGATGCCGGCTAAGTCGCGCACGGGTAGTCCGCTATTCGCATAGCGATGTTTCCGATCTACGTAGAATAATCTCGGAAACCACAGAATTCAATCGCCGATTGATTGTTACGGATGGCGTTTTCAGCATGGACGGTGACATCGCTCCTCTGGATGAAATATGCGAAGTGGCCGAGGAGCATGACATCATGCTAATGGTTGATGACGCCCATGGCGAAGGAGTGCTGGGAGAGGGGGGACGCGGTATCGTCGACCATTTTAACCTTCATGGAAGAGTGGATATCGAAGTCGGCACGTTGAGCAAAGCTTTTGGCGTCGTCGGTGGACTCGTGGCCGGGAAAAAGGTAATCATCGAATGGTTACGACAGAGAGGTCGCCCTTTCCTGTTCTCCAGTGCAATGACCGTTCCCGATACGGCTGCCTGCCTAGAAGCTGTCAACGTCCTCGAAGATTCGACGGTGCTCGTCGATAAATTATGGTCAAACGCGGAGATCTTCAAGGACGGCATGAGAAATCTGGGATTCGATACCGGATTGAGCCAGACTCCAATCGTACCCGTCATGTTGGGTGAGGCTCCCTTGGCTCAAGAGTTTAGCCGCCGCTTGTTTGACGATGGTGTGTTTGCTATGTCAATCGGTTTTCCAACGGTGCCACGTGGAAAGGCGCGGATCAGAGTAATGAATTCAGCCGCCCATAGCCAGGAGGACCTAGAGATCGCGTTAGAAATATTCGGCAAGGTCGGTCAGGAGCTAGGCGTGATTTAGGATGATAACCACTGCATCATCCAGCCTGAAACTCGATCTAAAACAGCTGCTCGACTAAAACGAGGTGAAGAAAACGTAGACCAGGCCGACCATAACAACGACAGCCAGGAAGACGAGTAATCCTAGGACAATCTCGAGAGCCCTATTAGAGACTTTTTTACCCTTTCTCTTGGGCTTCGTTGCTGTGGTCATGGTTGGTTCTTCTACTAATTCATCCCCAGATATAAAGACTGTCTCTTCAATAAACCCTTCGTGATACTCAACCTCGCTCTCTGTAGTATCAAGAGGCTCTTGAGATAACCACTCTTCGGTAGGCTCCTCTTGAAGCCAATCCGGCAGTTCGCCCATTTCTAGGGGCATTTCCTCTTCTTCGACAAACTCTTCATGAACGACCGTCGCTTCATCCGCGTAGTCAACCTCTTTGGTTAGCCACTCCGGAACATCCTCATCGTCGATGAGTTCCGGCATATCCTCGGACTCCTGTGCTAGCGGTTCATCCGGAATGACGATTAGGGTCTCTTCGAGTTCTGGCTCCGCTCCTTCTTCGATGACAGGCCAGTCACTTTCGCCAATCACCTCTTCTTCCATTTCACCAGCTGCGAGCACGACTGTCGTAGCTAAAATATCCTCGGCGGGAAGGTCGTCTTCGGCGATAACAACCGGCTCGACCTCCTCCTCTTCAAGTTGTTCTTCCAACTCTACGACCGGTTGAATGATCGCCGCAGGCTCGGCCTCGATAGGCTCTCCCAGACGGTCGAGCATCAGCTTGGCTCCCCTATGATCTGGATCGATTATCAAGACCTGACGCAGACACTCTACCTGATCTTCCTTTGAGGTTACCAAAGTGCTCTTCAAAAAGATCGCATGCACATTGTCTGGCTGATCTTCCAGAAATCTATCGACAAGGACTCTAGATTCATCGCGTTTTCCAGCCCGTGCAGCGGCGATCGCCTGTTGAAGTCTAACATCCATAGTGTTCATACCTCTCACCCTCCTGAATGAATTTCACCCAGGCGCTTCTTCGCGACCTGTAGGTGGTTTTCATTCGCTTCAAATCCGATGAACCGTCGATTCATGCGACGGCAAGCGACGGCTGTCGTCCCGCTGCCGATGAACGGGTCAAGAACTAGCTGTCCTTCTATTGTTGTCAATCTGATCAAGTACTCGACTAATTCGAGTGGTTTCTGCGCTTCATGCCAGCGCAACTCATCTGGACGAAAACCAATCTCCAATAGATTGGTTGGACTACTTCCATTAAGTTGACAGGCTCCGACATTCATCGCTCCAACGCCATGTCGAAGTACGTTGTCCGTAACTGTCCTGTCATATGGTTTAAACAACCAGGCAATGGGCTCATAAATGGGGGCAAGGTTGCCCAAGCGCCATCCTTGCCATTGTTGAGCTAGCTCGTTTTCACCCCTTCTTGCCAGAACCGTGGTCAACCGCTGGCTGCGGTGGTGGGCTGACTTCTTCTTCCAGGCTAGGACATCGCGTAACACAAACCCGACGTCCTCGAGAGCGACGATCGCTCTGTGAATCGTCCTTCTCGCGCCGAAAATGAACAAGCTTGCTCCCTTCTTCATAACTGGAAATAGAGGTAGAGCCCACTGGCGGGACCAATTTTCATATTGTGTTGGTATCTCGCGATCGGCTTTGTTCCAACCTTGGATTGGTTTTCCCGTCTTTTGAAAGCATTGCGACCCTTTTGCGCAGGGGATTGCCCAAGTAGAGCTCTGTTGGTGTTTTGGTGGAGAACGTCCCAATCGTCGAAGTTGATACCGTAAGGTATGTCGGAAAGGCAGAGATGCACTGATTCCTTGGGAATCCGTTGTAACAGCTCTCGACAGTCACCGAGGGTAATACTGTCAATAAGCTTGTCCATAATAAACAGACCAGTGCAAATCACCGGACGCGATGGGATGCCGAAACGGTTAAGTGTCTACCACGCGCTGCGGTTTTTGCTATTGATATCTACCCACATCAGGGTTTACAGATACTTCTAAAGAGCATTCAAAGGCGAACTCGAACAAATTCTATTATGCCAGATTATGTCACATTATGCCATAACGGTCTTAGGCGTTTAGTATTTGGTCAAATATTGGACAGTCATAGTTGTGATGTTCCTGGCAGGAGGACGGGACGTCCGCCGAAACATCCGTACCGAGATTTCGAAGAGCTCGAACCAGGTGACAGAGAGGTAAGCCGACAACCGTGGCATAGCAGCCTTCTAGCCTCTCTACGGGCTGAAATTCCGGGTGCTGAATGGCGTATGCACCCGCTTTATCCAGCGGATCACCAGTCGCAATGTATGCATCTATCTCCGCTATGCTGTAATTACGCATGGGAACGACGACACTGCAAACATCCACCACGGATCGACCGGATTCCGCATCAATGACGGTGATGCCTGTATGTACTTGATGAGCTCGACCGCGAAGAGATCCAAGCATCTCCCGGGCTTCTTTTTCGTCCGCGGGTTTGTTTAGCATTTTGCCGTCAAGGGCAACCGTTGTATCGGCGCCGATAATCAGTGCGTTTCTCGGTGCAAAACCGGCTACGGAAGCAGCTTTCAGCTTTGCCGTCTCGACTACGTTCGTTGCCGGATCAGCATGGGTGACACTGTCCTCGTCGACATCAGCTACTTGAATGATCCAAGGCAGACGGAGCAGAGGAATGAGTTCTTGTCTTCTTGGTGAGGAGGACGCCAAGACGAGGAGTCGACTAGCCATAGATCACTAATTTAGGCACGATACCTGCCGTCTCTCTTAGGGTTCTGCCGACAGTTGATGGAGTGACCAATTGTCTAAAAACCATCCATTGTTTAGGATCGCCCATCTTCCCCGGAATGCAACCCCAACGCGATACTGACCGGCAGAATTGATCTGAAACGCATGCCGATAAGTATTGCGTTCGCCGAAACTGGGAAATATCCAGTTGCCGACTGTGTCTCCAGAAAGGAACCTGAACTCGGCCGACAAAGGATCCGGCGCCCAACTTTTATCTCCATTTTCCGTATAGCTGTCGACCATATCCGGGAAGACGTTGATTTCGAATTGGTAGGTACCTGGCTCGAGATTGACATTAGTGAATAACCGGAAGCTAAGGGCACCGGTTCGTTTAAAAATCTTGGCTGTATAATCACCATCCCAGATAAACAAATCGTGTTCATCTGCAGGCAAGAAATCACCATTCAACACGCGACTCTCAGGCCGCACGAAGGCATTCCAAGGATCTGGATCGAGGGGGTTGTTCCCGGCATCCCACTCTAGTGTCCAATGATTGGCAACTTGTAACTCCGGAATGCCGCCGATGTGATACCATCCCCCTTCGAATGAAGGGTTGGGCAGGAGATTAATGCCGCTTACGGCAGCAATTGTTGGAGATGGAGCGGGTGTCTCTGACGCCACGGGCGGCGGTACCGGTGTTTTAGTAATTGTGCTGGTAGGCGTATCGGTCGGCCAGGCTGTATTAGTCGGTCGAGGAGTTCGTGATGTCCGTTTAGCAGGGGTTGGTGAGTAAAACTCACTCGCAGCCTCTGATGTAAAGGTTGCGGGAACCGTATTCAGAACAACCTGGGGTGCAGGAGTAGCTGTGGGAGTCGACGTAAGGGTTGGAGCGGCGATAATCCTACTCGGAATGGCTGGCGTTTCTGGTTCGCATCCTCCGAGCAGTATCGTTAGAACAACCAGGAGAAAGATAGATGAGCCAGTGAAGAGCGCTCCAACCTGGATACCCCGCTGGCGTTCCAATGCAGACTTAGCGGCTCGCCCATCGGAGCGATCGGATTTCACTCGCGAATAACCCAACATTAGGCGATTGTAATGGCCCTGCGATTCATTAGCAACAACTGTCGAACATATGAATTCAGACCAGAGCCTAAACCACGATGAATACCCATTATAGTAAATGTCAGTTCACTAACGTTTTTTTCGCAGTCACGCTGTTGCTGTTATAATCAGCGCTCGATTGGGAGGTAAATCATGGGTGCCTTGTTGGTAAACGGTGACTTCGAAGCTGCTTGGTCTGAAGAACGATCTCATAGATGCCTGAAGATCGAAGAGAGTGGCGACGTTGAAACAGTCGATGAAGGTAGCGTAAACACGCCACGCGGCTGGCTTGTCTGGTTCAAGCATAAGGAAGGTAAGTTGGCGATTCCCGAAGGACGAGCTGCCTCTGGAACGAACCCGGAACGAATGCGCAGTGGGGAGAATGGCTACGTGTTGTTCGCCGTCAGACAAGCCCATGATTCTGGTCTTCTTCAACAGATACCGATAGAACCGGGTAAAAAGGTCCGATTCTCGGCCTGGGCTCACGCTTGGTCAAACCACCAAGATCCTGAGAATAACAGCTTCTATCCACATCCGGATGACTCTTGCTGGTCTGAAGGTGCTGGCTATGATCCGTTCTTCGCCCTCGAAGGCGAAAATTTGGATGACAGCAGAACGGGGAATATCACATTTTGGGTGGGCATCGATCCAATGGGAGGTCGCAATCCATTCTCAAATAACGTCGCTTGGGGAAAAGGCGCCCATATCTACAACGCCTATGCGCAAGTTCCCGCTGTTGAAGCAACGGTTCAATCAGAGTCAATAACGATATTCATGCGCGCACAAGCGCGCTATCCTTTTAAGCATAACGATGCCTACTGGGACGATGCTGAATTAGTCATCGCCGACGATTCTACCCAGGCAGCACCTCCACGGGGAAAACCTCGTATCCAGTACGAGCGGTTCTATGTCCTTTTACCCCCTGGAGCTAACTCTGAATGGGCATCAGCGGTGGTCAAGGCTACATGGGACGATCATCGATATACGATCGGGGGAAGTGCTGACGACGCCGGGATTGGGGATCTGGATAGCCGGATCGTTCTGGTTGTCAACCCTGAAAAGTGGGGAGGACCCGAGTTGATGTCGCAATTCTTTGCTGAGAACTACCCAGGTGTACGTTTGCGTTCCATCAAGGCCGAGACGCCCCTGGAATTGGCCACGCTGCTGAGAGAAGAGTAGTTCAGGGTCGCATTGGGTTATCCGGGCGCCACTGGGCCATGGGTCTGCCGACCAATCTGTCCCCCCGAAACCCGCATAGAGGTCGCACGGGTCAGAAATTCACTGGAGAACATGCCGGGGTCAGTCGCTGTCAGAATCGATTGGGAAGCCTCTCGGACGGTACTTAGCAGAAACTCTCGTCTCTTTTTGTCTAGTTCCGCCACTACCTCGTCCAGCAATAGGATAGGAGTCGCTCCCGTCTTCTCTGTCATCCATTGGATCTCGGCCAGTTTGAGAGCTAGCAGGGCGGTTCTCTGTTGGCCACGCGAGCCGAAAGTACTCAGGTCTTTGCCGTCGGCCTGGAATCGCCAATCATCCCGGTGGGGACCCACGAGAGTGAGGCCAGCGGCAAGTTCAGCACTCTTGGATCTGGACAGCTCTTGCTGGAATCTATCGGCCACGATTTCTGCATCTCCCTGCTGGGACAGCCACGTCCCAAGGTCGTTCGGCTCTTGATTTCGACCGTTGTTGGTGTTTGCGAAACGCGGTAAATAGATAAGGCTAACCTTTTCTTTGCCAAGGGTGAGCTGGGATTGGTGTATGTGTCGAGCTAGTTCATCCAAAGAAGACAATGCGCGAGCACGGCCAAGGAAAACATGGCTGCCCGCTTCAACAAGCTTATCCGAATACACCGGCAGCACATCAAGACCGGACCCTTCTTCTGCGATTTGGCGGAGTAATGCATTCCGCTGCTCAAGCACCTTGTTGTACGTTGAAAGCGCCCGGCAATATGACGGATCGTTCTGGCATAGCGTGATGTCAATGTAGCGGCGTCTGACTGACGGCGATCCCGTTACTACAGCCATATCCTGAGGGAGGAATAGAACAACCCGCAGCTTTCCAATGAGATCCATCAGCCGGACTTTTCGGTGGTTGACCAGCGCCTCTCTTCTGAAACCGTACCTTCCTTCCTGAAACTCACGAATTAAACGCATCTCAAGCTCTAGTGAATCGCTGTTTATCTCGATTTGGGCAACGATGCGACCGACAACGATAAGCTCTTCCCCCTCCAACTTCTCCCAGTTTATCAATTGACGCCCGTGATCCGCGTGAGGAGAGCGGGTGGTTGCCAGATAATAGATGGCTTCGAGTAGGTTTGTCTTACCTTGGGCATTATCTCCGTGAAGGAGCGTCGGACCCGAGGGTAGCGCGAGATCAAGTTCCCTGTAATTCCGGAAGTTTTCCAGCGAGATATGTTTTATGCGCATCGCAGAGTATTTGAGCGGTCTTTCCAATTGCTTATGATTTTAACATAGCCACAGGTATAGCCACAGGTATCCGCCATCAGAGGATTATCGCATGATTTCCACAGCTCCGTTCTCGACTAGCAGGCATCCGGCATCCGGTGTTTATCTTGCATCAAGCTTTGTACGGACCCGATAATGAACAACAAGCAGCCATTGACGTCAGTAAATGTGGTTGAGAAGGGGTGTTAGGGTGCATACTTCCTTATGCACCCGGCGTCGATACCATAATCACCAGCGATTATGCCGAAAACGACGATGGTTACCCGCATCTCATGGAGTTGTCATAGATTGAATTCGATTTAGCTTTCCCTACAAGCGTGCTAAAATCTGGAAATTACGGTGCATCAGTGGTTCTGGCATTGTGGTGAATTCCGCGTCGTGAATCATTCCCAAAGTGCCAGAAAACGTTAATCTGAGATTCTATTTATGAAACAGGCCGATATTGTATTCATTGTTCTAGATACACAGCGAGTGGACCGGCTGGGATGCTACGGTTACCAGTCTGGCGAACAAAAGGATACGATTACCCCGAACCTCGACGCATTTGCCAATGACGGTGCTCTCTTTGAGTCGGCCATATCACCGGCTCAATGGACGATACCTAGCCATGCTTCCATGTTTACCGGTCTTTACCCCACTGCGCATCAGGTTACTCAGTCAAATCACACGATAGGCCCTGGTCGCCCACACATCGCCGAATTGTTACGGAGTTCTGGCTACCAGACGATTGGCTTTTGCAATAACCCGCTGGTAGGCGTTCTGGACAATGGATTCAAGCGTGGTTTCGACTGCTTTTATAATTATGGTGGCGCGATACCGAGCATGCCCAAACATTCGACGCGCCTTCCCTGGCCGGTTAATTGGTTGCTTGAGGGATATACTCAGTTTCTGAGACGTATATCTTATCCGATTCAGAATTTCTTCGGCCGTTCCGATTTGGCCTTCCGGATATCTTTAAACGCCTTTCTCACACCTTTGTGGTCGAAGATGGCTAATTTTAAGGGCCAGAACGCCCGCTCGGTGCGTGACATCGTGCGATTACTAAGAGAGCGGGAGAATTTGGTAGATACCAAGCCTCTATTCATGTTCGTGAATCTGATGGAGACCCATCTGCCATTTTTGCCGCCAGGAGAGTATGTCGATCGCGTGGCGCCCTACATGCGGTCGAACAAAGAGGCGCGCGATATCATGCGCCGGTGGAATCGTGAGGCCTACCGATGGGCGGCTCCATTAGGCGAGCCTCTGCAAGATCTAGAAGGCCAGGTACTTAGCGATATGTATGACGCTGAAGTAGCCTATCAAGATGATTACCTTGGACCGTTGTTCGAGCTTCTGAGCCAGAGAGAGAATGCAGATAACACCTTGACCGTTATCGTCTCGGATCACGGGGATGGACTGGGAGAGCATGATTACTTTGGCCACGCGTTCGTGGCCTACCAGGAACTAATACATGTGCCCCTGATATTGCACTGGCCTGAAAGGATCAGCGATAGTACTCGAGTAGATTCTCCGGTGAGCACGCGGCGGATATACCACACTATATTGGACGCGGCCGGTTTGGAGGGCGACGCACATGTCGCTGCTGGAAACGAGGAAACCTCCTCACTAACACTGCTAAATTCGATTAATGGCCCTGATCCGGAGTCCAATACCGCCTTTGCCGAAGTCTACCCGCCTCTCAATTTTGCCAAAGCGGTACAACATCGCCAACCGGAACTACTGGAGCGTTTCAGGTGCCTGGCTACGCGCCGCGCTGTGGTCAAGGATAACCTTAAGCTAATTCAGGTCGCCGGCTCCTCAGACGAATTGTTCGATGTTGGCTCTGATCCATTGGAGATGGAGAATCTTATACAAGAACGACCCGATGAGACGGCAGATCTGGCGAACGAGCTCGAGAAGCTGGAAAACATGGTCACGACTCAGAGCGATATGTTGGAGGCGGGCGCCACCTTAGACGTCGAATCCGACGAACAGCTGGTTCAGCGTCTTCGCGGATTAGGCTATATTGAGTAACATCACAAATAGGAAGGTGTAGATGCTTGACTTCTTACAGATAGATCCCGTAGCGTTTACCATCCCGATAGGTGATGGCTTTGACATACATTGGTATGGCATTATTGTCACCTTGGGCATCGCTGTCGGCGCTTGGTGGGCTGGTCGCGAAGTGATGAAGCGGGGAGGAAACGTTGATGAATTTTATAATGGATTGATCCTGGTCATCGTCGCCGGCTTTGTTTTTGCTCGAGGATGGTATGTTATCCAGGAGCTGATAGCCGGCCGAGGTAGCCAGTACGATTCTTTAAGCTCCATCATCAATGTGCGAGCGGGTGGATTAAACATTCTTGGTGGCTTCATCGGAGCTGCCATACTCGCTTACGTGTACATACGCTGGAGAAGAGTCGATTTTTGGCTTTATGCCGACGTCGCGGGACCAGCGCTTCTCATCGCCCAGGCCATCGGAAGGTGGGGTAACTTCATCAACCAGGAGTTACACGGTCAGCCAACGGAGCTTCCTTGGGGAATTTTGGTAGATCCGCCTCGAACACCGCCTTATAATGACCTGGTTCAATACCCGTTGGATACGCGATTCCATCCGACGTTCTTCTATGAATCGTTGTGGCTGCTCCTTGGCTTTGTCATCCTTGTGTTGCTTAACAGACGTTACAGAGACAAGTGGCCTTACGGTACCTTGTTCGGTCTGTTTATGATCTGGTGGGGTGGCGGCAGGGCCTGGATAGAGATCTTCCGGCCGGATCAACCTACTTTCGGAAACAGCGCCATAACCTACTCGATGGTCATATCCATTCTGATTGCTCTGAGTGGCCTGCTGATCGTCCTGTACCGGAACAATAAGTTACCCGAAAGGCTGACCAACAGGCGTAAGAGACGGCGTATTCGGAAGCCTAAGCCGAAACGCGAGTTAGATTAATCTCTATAGCGCGCACCAAGTTACAGTGCCCTTACTTTTTCTCCAAGCGCACGGAACCATAACCACCGTAGCGCGCGTTTCACCTATCCTGAGGTATTCTGATCCGCTCGAGAGCGTGTGACGATTGTGAAGAATTTCCGCTGAATGTTGATATAGGCAGGTTATTTTTGGAGTAGTATCTGGCTCTCAATGGTTGAGGATATTTGAAAAGAGGTAGGGTCAATGATTGCGGTTGATAAATCTGAAGAGCTTGCTCTAACTTTTGACGATGTATTGTTGGTTCCAGGGAAGTCAGAGGTATTGCCGTCCCAGGTAAATCTTCGAACACGTCTAGCTGGCGATCTTTTTCTAAATATCCCTGTATTGTCAGCGGCGATGGATACGGTTACCGAATCACGCATGGCGATCGCCATATCTCGCATGGGAGGCATTGGTGTGATACACCGCAATCTCTCATCCGAGGAGCAAGCCCGGGAAGTGGATAAGGTGAAACGATCCGAGGCGGGCATGATCGTCGATCCGATTACACTTCAGCCTGATGCCACCCTAGAGCAAGCAGAAGGTCTGATGAGCCGGTACCATATATCAGGCGTGCCGATCACCGATCAACAAGGGAGATTGGTTGGAATATTAACCAACCGGGATATCAGGTTCGTCTCGCCAGGTCAGCAACCAGTAAGCGATTTCATGACCAGGGCTAACCTCGTTACGGCCCAGGTTGGGACGTCACTTGAACAAGCGCAAACCATCCTCCATACGCATCGCATTGAGAAACTTCCACTTGTCGACGACAATGGCTTTTTAAAAGGTCTCATCACGGTAAAGGACATTATGAAGAAGCTGGATTTTCCGAATGCCGTTTCGGATGCCAGCGGACGACTGCTTTGCGCAGCAGCGATAGGTGTTGGCACAAAAGGATTGACACGGTTGGCGGAGTTAGTGAAATCTGGCATTGATCTTTGTGTCGTTGATACGGCTCATGGTCATAGCCGCGCGGTTCTCGATACCGTAACCGAGGTCAAGAGAAGATACCCAGCGATACCAGTGCTCGCCGGGAATGTCGCAACCGCAGAAGGAACCCGGGATCTTATCTTAGCCGGGTCAGACGCCATTAAGGTCGGCATAGGCGCAGGGTCCATATGCACAACGAGAGTGATTGCCGGAATAGGCGTACCCCAAATAACGGCTATCATGACCTGCTCGGCGGAAGCGCGAAAGCATAATGTTCCTGTCGTAGCCGATGGGGGCATTAAGTACAGCGGAGATATCGTGAAAGCTCTAGCAGCAGGGGCCGATAGCGTCATGCTGGGTTCAATGCTGGCAGGATTAGAGGAGAGCCCTGGGGACATCATATTATACGAAGGCAAACGATATAAGATCTATCGCGGTATGGGCAGCATCGGTGCCATGCACGGTCATGGCGCCGATCGCTATGCGAGCGCAATACTCTCAACAACCGGAGATAGCGGCGATGCGAAGCTCGTTCCCGAAGGAATTGAGGGACAGGTACCTTTCAAGGGCCGTCTGAACGACGTCATCTACCAGATGATGGGAGGGTTACGTGCGGGAATGGGTTATGTTGGAGCTTCCAATCTTGTTGAACTGCGTAGTGATACGTCCTTCATTCGAATCACAAATGCAGGCCTTATAGAAAGTCATCCACACGGTGTGCTAATAACCAAAGAAGCACCCAATTATCAGGTTCGTCGGTAAATTTCGTTCTGCTCGGATCAGAAGTTTGCAACTGTGGTATAATAGATTCTACAGGCATGGATTTTGAATACCATGGTAGATATGACACGAGTTAGACTTGCCTAATACCCCAGGGAAAAAACGGAGAATGTTATAGGTTTGCACCACTGCTCAAGTCAAGCGGAGGGTACTCCCACCCCGTGGTCCAAAAGCGAATTCTCTTGAAGGGATAGTTGCAGAATGGCCAAGCGAACGATAGAACTAACCGACGAACAAAAAAATAGGAATCAAATGATTCTCGCCAGTATTGAAGCCGAGAGAGATCGTCTATTCGATGAAACTCGGGCTTTGCAGCAGCAGTTTCGACGCAATATTAAGCGTAAACGCTCAAAGAGCCGGTCAATGTCGGATGACGATTTCAATGAATAGCCATCGGCTAAGGCGGTTGCCGAACCAGCCTTCAGCTGGCAACTAACAATCAGATCGAGGGGAGTTACTTTAGCAAGCATTAATCTTGTATTTGCGTTGCTTCTCCTGGCAGCAGAGGAGATCAAGCAGCGAGGATACTAGAGGTGAGGCAAGACCATCCGAAATGGAGAGTGGGAAGGAGTGGTGATGTCCTACGACAACGATACTTTCCTGTCACCCTTTACCTGGCGCTATGGGAGCCAACCTATGCGACAACTCTGGTCAGAAGTGCACAAGCGCATGCTGATGCGCCAAGTGTGGATTGCTCTGGCAACAGCCCAGCTAAATGCCGGATTAGTTACTCAAGAGCAATTGGCCGATCTTAAACGTCACCAGGATGAGATAGATATTGAAAGGGCGCGAGAATTCGAGAAGGATACTCGCCACGATGTGGTGGCTGAAATCCGCGCCTATGCGGAACAATGCCAGGTCGGAGGAGCGATCATTCACTGGGGGGCAACCAGCGCCGATATCACCGATAATGTCGACGTGCTTAGAACTCGTGAAGCAACGCGCGTGCTAATCGCCCGGCTCGAGGAGTTGTTGTCCGCCTTCGCCAATCTCATCGAAACAACGGCCAAACTGCCCGTAATCGCCTACACACATATACAACCAGCCGAACCAACCACCCTTGGATACCGGCTATCGATCTACGGACAAGACCTCCTTGAGGATCTGACAACTCTCCAGGCGATTGAGCAAGGAGTTCGAGGTAAAGGATTTAAGGGCGCTGTTGGTACGCAGGCCGCTTTCGTCGAGATGCTGGAGGGAACAGGCGTTTCAGCCTTTGAGTTAGAAGCGGATGCGATGTCGATCTTGGACCTGGCCTACTATCCGATAACCACCCAAATATATCCGCGAAGACAGGATTTCGACATCCTGAGTGCGTTGGCTGGTATAGCGGCTTCCCTCCATAAATTCGCCCTGGATTTTCGATTTATGCAATCGCCCGCAATCGGGGAATGGGCTGAGCCATTCCACCAGAAGCAGACTGGATCGTCGGCGATGCCTTTCAAAAGAAACCCCATCAAATCAGAGAATATCTGCTCGTTAGCGCGTTACATCGCCGGGTTGCCGGCTGTCGCATGGAATAACGCCAGCCAAAGTATTCTTGAGCGTAGCCTGGACGATTCCGCCAACAGAAGAATCCTATTGGCCGAGGCTTTCCTGGCAGCCGATGAGATCTTAATGCAAGCCGAACGTATCGTTAACGGAATGAAGGTAGACAAGGTGGCGATCGCCCGGAATATGCAGCGATACGGTGTTTTTTCGGCAACCGAACGCCTTCTTACGGCCCTCGTTTCGGCCGGAGCAGATCGACAGGAAGCGCACGAGTGGCTGAGAGCGGCGAGTGTCTCGGCTTGGGAGTCAGTGGAACAAGGCGAGGACAATCCACTTCCCGAGCTATTGTTGGCCGATGAACGAGTAAATCGTTACCTGGAAGAGCAGCAGGTTCGCGCCTTATTCTCGGTCGAGAGCTATATTGGAACGGCTGCGGATCGAGCCCTAGGTCTGGTTAAAAGGATAAGATTTCGAGTCCGTTTGCCAGATTAGCAAGCCATGGTGCCGGACCGGCAAAATTCCAGAAACGATCGCTGCCCGCGATCCGAAACCTTTGCTTGTTCTTCTCAATTAGCTCCGGTTAGGCAATAAAAGGGTCGCACTCGCTGCTATAAAAAGTAGAAAGGCCGCGTTCCTGAGGGCGACAGCTAAACCTACCTCGTCGGCGATGATCCCCACCACGTACGTTCCAACAGCACCGCTAAAGAACATCAGACCTAAAGTAAGACCTGAGGCGAAGGCCCGCCTGCCGGGCAGAAGGGATTGAGCGGCAATTACCAATACACTATGAGGCATACCTCCGAAAAAACCGGCCAACAAAAGCAGGGCAGGACGGGCCATATCTGGCGCGTAGATATAAACATAGAAAGGCACGAAGGCGCCGAGAACGCCTACCAGGATGGGCAGTCGACGCCCTCGACGATCACCCAGGGTACCTCCGATGATGCCTCCAACGGCCGATCCGAGCATGTAAATGCCAGAGATGAGACCGATGTACAGCGCTGCGTAACCCAATTCGGTAAAGAGCTTACTCCCTAGATTGATGGTGGCCATGCTGACCGTACTGGTAGCAATGATGATGGTCATTAGAGAGAACAGCGTGCGCCAGAAATTGGATGGGCGACTTATATCTGGAAGGATCTCGGAAGGTTGATGCTCTGTCCCGGCGCTGATACCAGTATAGGATCCGTGGTTGGCAGACCACCGGAATCCGACCGCCAAAGCTGCTCCGGCAAGGGCGGGAATGATCAGGTAGCCCGGTCGCCCAAACTGGTCAAGTACCAATCCGGCCAATATGGGTCCGGCAAATAACCCGGTTTGACCCGCGGCAAAGAACACACCAGTCGCCTGAGTACGGGCATGCCGGCTTGCCTCGCTGGCATATTTCGTCCCGGCAGGGTGAAAAGCGCCTGAACCAAATCCGGCTAAGGTTAGCAGTGTTAAGGCCAACCAGTCTCCAGATATGGCAGCCAGGCTGTACATGGCAACCATCCAGCTGACGCCACCGATAATTGGCCAACGTGGTCCGAAGCGATCGGCAAAGAGGCCGAAGAACGGTTGAGATAGGGCGCTGCCGATGTTGTAGAGAAGAAGGACTAAACCGACCTGGGCATTAGATAGCCCGATGCCCACCGCGATGATCGCTACCAGCAATGCACGACTGCTGTTGAGCACGTCAACGAAGAAATGATCTAGCGATACGCTGACGTAGATCCTGTTTCTAAGGAAACTCGCTGCTCTAGTTGTCATGCTTTGCCTGAAAATCGGTCATAATTAGGCGCAAAGTGTAACCTTTGCCGGCTATTTGCCAATACACGCTCAAAAACTACCTACTCTCCAGCGCTTTAAGGAGACGCTCAGCTAATCGTAAGGCTGATGTAAGAATCCTCCTGATAATTGTAGGAACATCTGCTAGTATTCGAAGACAATGCGTTCCGATTGTATTGGTTGTGAAGGTTCAACGATACCATCATTAACCGAATACGCGGCCGAGGAGAAGTTCAATGTTGAATAGTTTCTTTAATCGTCGTGATGCCGAAGAGCAAATGCGCGCGAAAAAGCGTCTACCTCCCGGGCAATCGCTTACGCAGAAGTTCCCGGTTCTGCACTACGGAACGACGCCAAGCACAGATCTTGGCACGTGGGATTTCCGTATCTTCGGAGAGGTAGAGAAGGATCTGGTTTGGAATTGGGAAGAATTCAACACACTGCCGAAAACGCGGCTTCTTCTGGACATCCATTGTGTCACGCGATGGTCAAAATTCGACACCGTCTGGGAAGGTGTATCACTGAAGACGCTGGTAAACGAAGGGATAGTGACGCCCAAGCCAGCGGCCAGGTATGTTATTCAACATTGCGAGCAAGGTTATACGACTAATTTGCCTTTAGAGGCGATGATGAAAGAGAACGTCTTGTTAGCCACACATTACGACGACAAGCCGCTTCCTCGAGAACATGGCTGGCCTTTACGCGTTGTGGTAGGTTCGTTCGCGGATCGCAGTGAGTCCTGGAATGGATACTTCTGGAAGGGCGGAAAATGGCTGCGCGGACTTGAATTCTTATCTGAAGACAAGAAAGGATTCTGGGAGAGGAACGGCTATCACAACGAGGCGGATCCCTGGAGAGAAGAGCGATATAATAGTAGATGGCGGTAAACATGCCAGGGAACGGAACTCAGCGGCCGCCGCTGGGATAAAAAACCAGTGATAGCAATCATTTAAGTTAGGGTACCCGCGCAGCCGGATTTTGATTGAGTGCGCTCCCACAACTCAGGTTTAATTGCCTGGATTTGTTGCCGGCCCTGCGAAAGTTCGAAACAATAACAGATTGGGGCCCCTAGTTCCCACTTAGCGTGACCGTATAAGAAGCAGGCTGAAACTCTACTTCGCCCACTCGTATGGAATATATTCCAGCTTCGGAAATCACGTGTTGGCTGATCTGTTCGCCTTCTCCCGGTCCGTTGTCATCAACGAACTCTAATTCTGCTGAATCCGGGGCGATAAGAAATAGAACCAGGTCATCGAAGTTGGCGGGGTCAATACTAATTGTCACCACATCGCCTGCTGCTGCTTCGAAATTCCACAGATGGTCGTTATTCGCGGGGAGATTGCCGGTTCCTAGATCGCCGTAAGAGAGATTCTCTCTAAAAATCAGGTAGGCTTCGGAATTCGCGTCAGTAATCACCATCGAGTAGTCGCCTGAGGTACCCCCTACGGCACGAACCTCGATCTCGTATTCGCCACTTTTCACAAGTGTGATCTCGCTGATACTCTCTGCTCGCCCCGCCGCTCCATCATTGGTTACGGCAATCGTCGTGCCATCTGGATCTACCAGTTCCAGAGCTATGTCTAAGTTGACTGCCGGTCCCACGCTAATAGTAATTATTTCACCATCAAGCGATTCGAAATCCCATTGGTGAACGCCTTCAACACCCAACTCACTCCGCACAATGCGCTCGAAGGCTAACGTACCGCCGCCGGATGGGACGGTCGG
Source organism: Promineifilaceae bacterium (SeqCode) (assembly GCA_049650305.1). Lineage (GTDB taxonomy): Bacteria > Chloroflexota > Anaerolineae > Promineifilales > Promineifilaceae > UBA11865. Next base: position 3,365 of record JBARZW010000176.1, on the reverse strand, counting down.
AGTCGCACTTAACGCGGGTGATGGGGTGATTGAGGGTGTCGGAGATGCGAGTACCTCAGTCCCTGTTGCCATCAAAGTTGGGGTTCCGGTAATAACCTCGGTTTCTGCTGGCACAGGCGTAGTCGTTCTGGTTACACTCGCTGACACCGTTGGGATGGTTTCAGCGGTGCCTGTAGTTATTTGTGTCGCGGATGCCGTTGGTGTGCCTGAAGCAAGTGGCGTCGCGCTAGAGGTCGCGGATGGGATGATTGGGATTACTGTGCTGGTGGTTAAATCCGTGTCCGATGTGGCAGATGGCGCCAGTTCTGCCGTGGGCGTTGATATTGGTGCCGATACGATCTCTTGAACGGGTGTAACCTCAAGGCTTAACGGGTTTGGTGATACGATCCTGGAAACCTGTAAATGCCACACTTCTTCATCGGGAGCGCGCCGGCCACAGCCTACAGGACCGTCCCAGAACTGCCAGCGGCCCTCTACTACGAGTGTCGTTTCCGCCCTCTTCAACTGGCGCAATATGTCATCAAATCCCGCCACCGGAACTTCAATCCCATCTTCCGAGAGCACCCATGTGGCGGGCGATGTATGAGGATCGTTCCTACAGGCCATCAACGGAAGTGGCTTGTACTGGCCGGATATTCTGACATGCTCACCTTCGAAGCTATAGGGATTCCTCAACAGCGTCGTTAGTGGCACATCGAGGGCGACAAGGGGCAAGTCATCGATGGTTGGAATCGGCGACGCAATAGGAATGTCCTGTTGCCGGCATCCAGCGATAACGACCACGAATGCCAATAGCGTCAACAAAATGGAGCCCGCAAATATACGGTATCTCTTCATGCCACTATTCTCTCATCACAGTCGATTTTAAACACCATATTGTAAGTTCAAAGTAGACCAATCCTGGAGTAGTCCAATTTTGGCCGGTACCCTAACTTTATTGTATCCCCAACATCTCCACTTGGAAGATCAATGTTGCATTAGGTGGAATTTGTCCACTCGGGATACCGGCCTCACCGTATGCTAACTCCGGTGGAAAAACCATCTGCCGAATACCGCCGATTTGCATGGAGGACAAGCCTTCTTCAAATCCTGGGAATAGCTCTCCGGATCCCAGCATGTATGGGATTGGCTGACCGGTGTCGATTGTACTACCTAACTTTGTGTTGTCATCTAGCCAGGCGGTGAAATGAAGGACAACGACCTGTCCGTCGTTGGGCGTTGAACTGTCACCAGATTCAATGTCGAAGTACATTAATCCTGAATCGGTAACGGTGTACTCACCTTCGCCGACCTCTAAGGGAGATTCAGGCGACCCTGGAAGGATTTCTACAAGCTCAACGTCAAAGATGAGGGTAGCATTTGGGGGAATAACTCCCCCAGATCCGCCCGCACCGTATCCAAGATCCGATGGAATGATCAGCCTGGCTCTACTACCTTCGTTCAGAAGGGCGATACCTTCATCCCAACCACGAATTACTGCGCCCTGACCGAGTGGAAATTGAAAAGGTGTACCGCGATCGACTGAACTATCAAACACCGTTCCGTCGTCCAAAAAACCCGTATATTGAACGCTAACGATCTGACCCGATTCCGGCATCTGTCCATCTCCTGACTCGACGAGGAAATACTGCAGACCAGAATCAGTGGTGATCACATCATCTTCACTGGCGCCCTCATATATATCAAATGACGCAGCGTCGTCGGTTGTCTCAGATTCTCCGGATGCTTCTGCCTCCCCTTGTTCGCCTGACTCTTCAATCGCCTCTGTTGCCTCCGCAAGGTTCTCCGTCGGTTCGATGGCAACAGTCGTTGGTTCAGGAGGTTTATCAGTCTCCGTGGTTTCATCAGCAGGTTCGGACGAACAGGCCGCTAGGACGAAGAGCAGTACTATCGCCGCCACGATCATTGTCTTGATTGGAATACGTAACACAAGTTTCTCCTTAGTATTTATGGAATTTGAATAGATTATTGCGGTATTGCTTACTAACCGTCAGTTAGGAAGATCTCATATTCGGCACTTCCGAAGTTTAATTCTCCGATTCGCAGCGAATAGATGCCAGTGTCAGGTAAAACGTAGCCGATTATCTGCTCAGGCTCTCCAGATGCTGTTTCGTCATGAAAACGGATGAGGGATACGCCATCCGTACCAAATAGATTCAAAAATAGATCGGAATCGCCGGCAGGGACAACACTTATAGAAATGGCCTGTCCGGCCGTGCCGGTGAAGTGCCAGAAGTGATCGCTATCGCGAGCGATGACGGCATTTCCTATATCGTCGATAAGTAACGTGCCTTGAAAGAAATAAGGATACGATTCGTCGTCGCTTATTAAAATCGCGTAATAACCAGGTTCGCCCGTAGGCGAGCTGACGAGGATATCGTAAATACCGGGGTCAATCAAAGTTACGCCACCCAAAATCTCTGGTTCTCCATTGATGGCGGCATTTTGTTGGGCGATAACTCGGCCGCCGGCATCCACTATTGAAACAGATAAATCCAATAGATGATCCGATGCGAGGCTGACTGTAAGTTGTTTTGTAGAAGTAATCTCGTGGGTCCAACGATGAATCTCATTATTACCTAATCTCCCTGTTTCGATGGAGCTAATGTCTAGAGCCATTCGAAAAATGGTTTGGAGAGGACTTTCCGTAGCCGTCGCAACCGGTGGGTTGTCGACAGTTTCTGTCGCCGTAGGTAATGAAGGAGGATCCGCCGGCGTCGCGGTATCCAGTAGATCAGGGACCTCCTGGGTAGGCGTCGTGGTCGGCAGGATTGAACCCTGGTCTGGCTCCGGAGTGGGTGTGATGGACGGCGTAGCAGAGGCAACCGTAGTCGTGACCGCATCAGCGGTCTGAGTCATTGTGTTTTGTTGGGGAATAGGCGTAGTCGTGCCGGTAAATTGACCATCAACTTCATTGGGGGCTGACGGAGTGTGCGAGCCAGGTGGCACTCCCGTTTCAGGCAGCACCGGCTGCGGGCCGGAATCTACAAGATCTCCGACTGGTGAAACTGACAGCACCGGAACGAGTGCAACAGGATTGGGTGATACAATGCGATCGACGTCCAGATACCATTGTTCGGCAACTTCGGCCTTTCGACCGCACCCCACTAACCCCTGCCAATAAAGCCAGCGACCCGCCAGGACTATATCAGATACATTTGCGCCTAATTGGCGTAGCTCTTGGGACTTATTCGAAACAGGAATTTCGAGATCGCCATCGGACAAGATCCAATTCGCTGGGAAAAGTCTTTCCTTCGAATTACAGCTGCTCAGTGGTGCTCGATATAGATCGCCGGCGAGCTGCAAGTGATCGCCAACAAAAGCGGTCGGATCACCTATTAGCTCCTCTAGAGATACAGATAGCG
>JBARZW010000175.1:0-100953 GCA_049650305.1 Promineifilaceae bacterium (SeqCode) | reverse complement strand
CTACGTTGGTCTGGTCCAACCATGATTTCGTCGTTGGTAGCCAGAATTAAGGCCAGGATAGGAAAGCAAGCGAAAAGTAACCAAATAAAGACAAAAACGACGAGAGCTAACCGCAGAGACCATCGCTTCATCAAGCGCCCACGCTTTACACTCGCTGTAATATGACCTCTGATCTATCTCCCATGGCCATTTTGCCGCATGGCGTCATTGTATATTTTGGCATATTCCTTGAGCATGCGCCTCGTACTGAAACGAGGCGCGTTCGACTTGATGGAATCACGCATTATCTCAACCCAACCACGGGGAATGGCATCTCGATCACGATCATAGAACAGGGGGACGATCTCGTCTTCAAGTATCTCATAGATTGAATTGGCGTCTTCAGTATCCTGCTCTTCCTGACTATCGTGTTGGTTGCCAAGACCAATCGCCCAGCCATTCACGCCGTTATAGCCTTCTGCCCACCAACCATCCAGAATGCTCAGATTTGGTATTCCGTTTAAGGCTGCCTTCTGCCCGCTGGTGCCGCTGGCCTCTCTTGGCCTTCTTGGTGTATTCAGCCAGACATCTACACCCTGCACAAGGTAACGGGCCATGTGCATATCATAGTCTTCAACAAAAGCTACACGGCCGCCCAGTTGATTGTGCTTAGCGAGATTGTATACATTCTGTATGAGCATCTTTCCAGGATCGTCCGCTGGATGGGCCTTTCCCGCGAATAACAACTGGACCGGACGATGTGTATCCAAAAGTATTTTCTGCAGACGGTCGATATCGCGAAAGATGAGGGTTGCCCGTTTATACGTGGCAAATCTCCTAGCAAAACCGATTGTAAGAGCTTCGGGATCGAGTAAGGTGCCACTGGTCAATACTTGAGTGGGATCAACTCGACCAGCGACCCACCGCCGCCGGGCTCTTTCTCGCAGATAGCTGACGAGCTTGCGCTTTAGATTTGCATGGTGTTCCCAGAGCTCTCTATCAGGGATCTCGGCAATACGTTCCCATAGCGTCGGATTGTCATGGTGTTCAACCCAATCTGGTCCAAGATATTTGCCCAGAAGCTGGTGAAACTCTGACGGAGCCCAAGTTGGAACATGGATGCCGTTCGTTATGTGGGTGATCGGAATCTCTTCCAATGGTTTTTCGGGCCAAACTCCCTGCCACATCTCCCGGGAAACCTCTCCGTGAAGTTTGCTAACGCCATTTGCCCGACCGTTCAAACGGAACGCGAGGACTGTCATATTGAAGCTCGTCCCCCAATCCTCCTCGTGTTTGCCGAGATCAAAGAATTGCTCGCGTGAAAGACCTAATTCCTCCCAAAAACCGGCGAAATAAGTCTCCATTACGTGAAATGTAAATGCATCGTGACCGGCAGGGACAGGCGTGTGAGTGGTGAAAAGCGACCGTTTTCTGAATTCTGCCGCCGCCTCTTCAAAGCTTTTACCTTCGGCAACTAATTCTCGGATACACTCCAGACCGAGAAATGCCGAGTGACCTTCATTGATATGCCAGAAATCAGGATTTATCCCCAGACGGCGGAGAGCCCGAACACCACCGATGCCAAGCATCATCTCCTGACGTATGCGGAGTTCTATATCACCCGAGTAAAGCCGCGCTGACAACTCCCGGTCCCATGGATCGTTTTCATCGACGTCTGTATCCAAAAGATAGAGAGGTACACGACCGACCTGAACATGCCAGATTCTGGCGTGTACCTGGTGATCGCCCATACCTACGCTAACTGTCAGCTCCTGCCCTGCATCGTCGAAAACTGGTCTAATAGGCGCCTGGCCCATGTCGAGCTGCTCGTAAACAGCTTCCTGCCAGCCATGGGAGGGAACCTGCTGTCGAAAGTAACCTTGCGGGTACATGAACCCAACTCCGACGAGGGGAATTCCAAGATCACTGGCTTCTTTGGCGTGATCTCCCGACAAAATACCCAGTCCACCTGAATAAATCGGGAGAGAGTTGTGAATTCCGAACTCGGCCGAAAAGTAAGCGATAGACCGATCGCTGAGATCGCTATGTTCTTGACGATACCAGGTATGACCATCGGCCAGTTCGCGATCTAGATCCATCAGAACTTTGTCGTAATGCCGGATGAAGAGTGTGCTTCTAGCCGCTGCCTCAAGGTCCTCTTGCTTGATTTCTTGCAGGATTCGAACTGGATTATGCTCGGTCCTTTTCCATAGAGGTAGATCCAAACGCTTGAATAAATCGCGAGCGTCTGGGCTCCAACTCCACCAGAGGTTGTAAGCGATTTCGGGCAATCGCCGGATCCTTTCCGGCATTCTTTCATAAAGTGCATTCATAGTTATTTTCTGCTGATCATATGATCGCAACACAAAAGGATTGGATGCGATCTCCAACTAATGGGTTTGGCACTGCGAAGTTAATCATGGTGAAATCAGGGCTCGTGTAAGAAATTATGCCCTGAGTTATGTCTCAGATTATTTGGTTGCCTTATCAACTAACTGAGAAGAGTGAATTATATCACGCAAGTTACGACGGGAAAGCCTACCCGATGACATATAATGGCGTAGGAGGTACACGGACAACGGCTCTGCAATAATCAAGAAAACTTATGATCTTCACACAGGCTGGTGATCACCTCATCATACAGACGGGATATCGATGCCCAATCATAGCTTGATACCCTATCAGAGATATCCGCTGCCAGAGCCCTGGATTCTTCAGGATGCAAAAGCGCCCATGTAAGCATAGATACTAATTGTTCGTCGTTGGTGTAAAGACACCGAGAATGGAATTCAGACGGGACTATCTCTGGGTAGCTCAAGTCCTTCGGGAGAATGGGGAAGGAATGACAATACAAGGCTTCGACAGTGCTCACGCCGAAGAACTCGTGGCGGGCCGTTGAGACAACGATAGAAGCCTCCCACAGCAGACGCCGGTATGTATCTTCGTCAGCGAAGCCAAAATGAATGATGTTAGGCGACAGCTTTTCAAGTGCGATCTCAAATTCGGCCGGTCGCTCTCTGTAATTTCTTCCGCACAGAGCTAACCGGAATGGTATGTTATTCAACTGAATCCGGTAGAGAGCATCGAAAAATCGTCCAGGATCCTTATCGTATTCCCACCGGTGGTTCCAAATAATGAGTGGTGGCTCAATCAGATTTGTTTCTTGTGGTTCAAAGTTGAGTCTGTTTAGATCGACGCCGACAGGAACCACTCGTCCCTTTTCTGCCAGTGATGATGGGATTGAGAGCTCGTTAAAATCCGGAAAGTGTTTGAGGAAGTTAGGCAAGGCATTATATAGTTCTTGTTTGTGGTATTCCGAGTTGAATAAGACAACGTCGGCCGCAAGCATTGAGGCGAGGTTAATAAAGCCATAGTGCAAGTCACGCTCGCCCCTTTGCCTTCGCATTGGACCCAGTTCCAGATCCTCAGGCAATGGATATGTCAGCTGATTTTCGTGCATATATAGGATCGCCGGAATACCGGCAGTTTGACTCCGCGTTAAGGCTAGAAACGTAGTAAGATCAAGCATATCGGTTACGAGTAGGCAATCCGCTTTTCTATTCGTGTCCATATACTCCCTGACGAGCGTTAGGGCGCCACCGTGCATTCGCCATTTCCAAAATCGATCTGGCATCGTAAGAAGATCGATATGGTGACGGCTACAAGCGCGGAATCCCTCTGCCCATGCCTGATGGCTTCCTCCATGGTAGGGCGAGAGTAAGCTCACATCCCGCATATCAGTGATTTGACCTTGCTCGCCGCCATCCGAATAGCTTGTGAATTCTTTCATAGTACATTCGACCTTGATCAGACAATGATGTATTATAGGCGCCGTTAGCACAGCGATAAAATGTGCGCCACTCACGGATGTTTTCTGCTGGCCAAACCACCTAATTAGTTGCTTTAATGAAGGATATTGAACAAGAACTTTATTGGGACTCGGCGTATGCCATTGCCCTCGCGCTGATTGACCACTTCCCTGATCGAAACCCCGAGGATGTTGGTCTTATTGAACTATCAGAGATGATCGAAAACCTACCGGGTTTTATGGATGATTCGAGCTTGGCAACAGAGCGTATGCTTCTAGATATACAAATCAGCTGGTATGAGGAGTTGAATTCCTGATGAGCTCAAACGGAGATGCCCCGGCCTCTGAGGTACCGATTCCTGACGAGGTCGCGGAGAACATATTTATCGCTAGCCTGGACAAAATATACAATTGGTCGCGGCGGAATTCACTGTGGCCAATGGGTTTTGGGCTGGCCTGCTGCGCTATAGAAATGATCTGTACGGCTGCCAGTCGATACGATCTGGCCCGGTTCGGAATGGAAGTTTTTCGCGCTACACCTCGTCAAGCGGATTTAATGATCGTATCAGGCACTGTAACTAAGAAAATGGTTCCGACCATTGTTCGCCTCTATAATCAGATGCCGGAGCCCAGGTACGTGCTCAGTATGGGCGCTTGCGCAAATGGCGGAGGACCATTCAAGGAGGGTTACAACGTACTGGATGGGATTGACAAGCTGATCCCAGTTGACGTATATGTTCCAGGATGCCCTCCAACACCACAAGCTTTGATCAACGGTCTGATAGCACTTCAACAAAAAATCGACCAGCAGTCTATTAGAACAGTCCCCTGGTATCAGAAGGATACTCCTGGTGAATTCATCCCCGTACCGGTTCTTGGTCCTGACCTGGTTGACTTGCGCCAGATCGGCATTATTACAGAACGAGCCGTTGCCGGCGAGGTAAATCCCCCAGAAAGCCCAATCGAAGATTGATCGGATAGTGCATTGATCTCCGGTTTCTATAAAAGACATCGGATTCCAATTGCGGAAACTCATGTGCGCTGAAAAGAATGTACATGTATAGAGCACAATTCGTCGGAAGACTGAGACCTTAGAAAAGGTAATAGTGATGGCAGAAGCGATCGAAGAAGTAAACGAACAGGAAGTGAGCCCGACAGACGTTAGCGGTGAAGGCGCGGTAGATCCGGTCGAAGAGGCGATAGAGATTCTCAAGGAAAAATTCGCCGAGGATCTGACCGACGATCCACGTGAGCGTTTCTCTGGCCTGATTCTATCGGCCGACAGACTTTTGGAAGTGAGTCAGTTCGTTCGCGACGAGCTTGGCTTCGACTACTTATCTAGTGTCACGGGTGTTGACCTGTTGCCAGAGGATAAGATGGAAGTCGTCTACCACACATATAGCACGGAAAAGGGTGGGGGACCAATCGTCCTCAAAGTCCAGCTAGGAAGAGACGAGCCCTCGGTTCCGTCGCTGGTGCCAGTTTGGCCCGGTGCAGATTTCCAGGAAAGAGAAGTGTGGGACCTCTTCGGCATCCATTTCGACAATCACCCTGACTTGCGCCGCATTCTAATGTGGGAAGGATTTGAAGGGCACCCACTTCGAAAAGATTGGCAAGAGCCATATTACGAAGACGACAATAAGCCATTCGGAAGCCGTTGGCCTGGAGGCGCTGTCACGCGATCGGAGGAGCACAATCCATACGGTAAAAACGTTCAATACCCGGACGCCTGGACACCGGAAGGCGCGGTATTTGAGGTTGATAGGGAACTATACGCCGGAATGACGGTCACAAGGGATGCAACACCTGGTCTAAAGACCGATAAAGTGACCGTCAACCTGGGCCCGCAGCACCCATCTACCCATGGCGTATTCCGTATGGTTGTCACGCTTGATGGCGAAACAATCGTTGATCTCAAGCCAGTTATGGGCTATTTGCATCGGAATCACGAAAAGATAGGTGAGCGTAACACCTTTCTCATGAATATTCCTTATACCGATCGCCTCGACTATATTTGTTCGATGTCAAACAATCATGGCTACGTGTTAGCTGTTGAGGAATTGCTCGAATCTCAGGTTCCTGAACGAGCTGAGTGGCTTCGCATTTTAATGGTGGAGTTAACCAGATGGGTCAATCATGCCTGGGCGCTTGGTTTTCTACTCAATGATTTGGGCGCGCTTCAAACGCCGATGTTGTACCTTTACATTGAACGAGAACTCGTGCTTGACTTTTTCGAAGCCGTTAGCGGATCTCGGATGATGTGCAATTATATGAGGTTTGGCGGCGTTGCGTACGATTTGCCTGATTTCGTTCGAGACCAGCCTACGATGGCTTTTCTGGATGAGTTGATTAATGATCGGATCCCCAGGGCAATGGACCAGCTAGATACCTATATCACAAATAACGAGATCGTTATAAACCGCTGTATGGGCGTGGGCAAACTTTCTGCCAAAGATGCCATCGCATACAGTACGGCTGGTCCTGTTTTGCGAGCTAGTGGCGTCGCTTACGACGTTCGGCGAGCACAACCATACTCCTATTACGAGCATCTCGATTTCGACGTCGCCGTGCGGCCAAACGGAGATGTTTACGACAGGTACCTTGTCCGCATCGACGAAATGTTCCAAAGTCTCCGCATTCTAAGACAGGTTATGGCTCATGTTACCGATACAGACGGGGCGCCGATTTTTTCCGGAAAACCTCAATATGCAGTGCGCGTCAAAGGCGGCGAAGCATACGGAAGAGTTGAGAATCCGAAAGGGGAGCTAGGCTATTACATCACGGCTAAGCCGAGAGCATCGAACCCGGACCGGTACCATATTCGGGCGCCGTCTTTTATTAACCTTACTCCGATGGGTCGGATGCTTAAGGGCCACAAAGTTGCAGATGCCGTTGCTGTGCTAGGCTCGATTGATATTGTACTCGGAGAGGTCGACCGCTAAGTGCAGAAATCAATCGGAGTTACCGACGAGTCGCGAGAGGTCAATAATCAAAACTATTTAAGATTTTTCCCGAGGGAGAGGTCATGTACGGATTAGGAATAGTTAAAGGTATGGCAGTGACCATGAAGCATTTCATTGCCACCTATTTGGATGATATTCACTGGCTCGCGAGAGGCGGGCGCTACTATAATCCGGAAGCCTTAAGCAACCGGCAGAGTCTTAATGGAAAGGGCGTCATCACAGTGTTCTATCCGGAAGAGAAATTGGCGGTACCCGAGCGCTTCCGGTTTGTTCCGTTCTTGGTGACCGATGATCCAAAGCCCGGAGAACAGTGGCCCCATGACTGGTGTACTTCCTGTGGCATATGCGCCAAAGTATGCCCTCCCCAATGTATTTGGATCGTGCGAGGAAAGCTACCAACGGGAAGACCAAAACCAGAACCGGAGCAATTTTACATTGATATTGATATCTGCATGAATTGCGGTTTGTGTGCCGAATTTTGCCCATTTGATGCCATAAAGATGGATCATGATTATGAACTTGCGAGTTACGACCGCAGCACAGCCCATATTCACGACAAAGAGCGCCTTAGTAAACCGATAAGTTACTGGCACGAAATAGCTCAGAACAAGGCCGCGGCTGAACAGGCTGCAAGAGACGTTGCCCTTGCTTCCAAGGGTCGACGAAGGAAACGCGGAGAAGAAGAGACGGAGGAACTACCTATTCTCAGCGCTGCGCAGGAACGCCAGCTGCCTTATAAGGGAGTGGGATAGGATATGTTCGGATGAGCGAGAAAAACATTGACGAAAACAAGCTGTCGGTTGAAGCTGTTCGATCGTTGCTTGGTACAGTGATGGATCCCGAGCTTAATAGGGATCTCGTATCGTTGAATATGATACGAGATTTGGTGATCGACGATGGTAATGTCATGTTCACGATAGTGCTTACGACACCAGCGTGCCCTCTTAAGGGTAAAATGGAGGCGGACGCTAGGGCGGCTCTAGCAACCAATCAAAATATTGAAGATGTGACTATCAATTGGGATTCGGCCGTCCCTCGGGACCGCCGTATTAGCCAGCAAATCAACCTGAACTTTAGAAATACGATTGCGGTTTCGAGCGGCAAGGGTGGTGTGGGAAAAACTACCGTATCGGTCAATCTGGCAATCGGGCTTGCAGAATCCGGTGCCTCAGTGGGGTTATTGGACGCGGATATCTTGGGACCAAATATACCGACTATGATGGGTATCCAGACCATGCCGCCTCCGCGAGACCGTAAGCTGATTCCAGCGGAACATTACGGTGTACGGTATTTCTCGATGGCATTCTTGACCAAACCCGATCAGCCCTTGGTCTGGCGAGGTCCGATGTTGCATGGTGCTATCAGACAGCTTTTGACGGATGTCGACTGGGGTGATCTCGATTACCTCATCATAGACCTTCCTCCCGGTACAGGGGATGCGCAATTGTCCGTAGCCCAGTCAATTCCTTTATCAGGGGCCATCATCGTAACCCAACCTATGCAGGTTGCGATTGACGATGCGCTCCGGGGCTTGAAGATGTTTCAGAACCTCGATGTACCGATTATCGGCGTAATTGAGAATATGAGCGGAGACTTTTTTGGCACTGGCGCTGGTGAGGCTTTGGCCATTGATCAAGGGGTTCCCTTTTTAGGTTCCATACCCTTAGATGCCGAAGTGCGGATCGGTGGAGATAACGGCAGACCGATCACCGTAGCCGCGCCACAGTCGCCAGCTGGAAAAGCCTTTAGCGAGATTACACCGGCGGTGGCGGCTCGTGTAAGCGTGCTAACGTTGTCTGCGAGTCAACCTGACATCATTCCACTTCATATGATTGGATAGCGGAGCAGCGGTCGCTAATAATAGACAGGCCAAGTTGGACAGGCCAAGTTGGACAGGCATCCGGCTCGAGTATCCTTTAACCGGCCCAGGTGGCCGGATTTTGTTTTTCAGTTAAATAATACGAAATATAGAAGAAGACCCTGACAATCCAACTAGCACAGTCCCATACTTGGTTTTCTTTCGGAGAGAATAAATGACGGAATCAGTGGTTGGAGTTCGGTTCCAAAAACTCGGAAAACTCTATCATTTCCGACTGACCGAAGACGAAGTTGGCATTGATCCTGGTGATCATGTCATTGTCGAGACAAAAAGGGGTCGCCAGCTAGGCCAGGTAATTGCCAACGTTGAGCCAAATAAGGTCGACAGGCGCCGGGGTCTCAAGGCCATTGAGCGCAAGGCTACCCCCCGAGATTTGGTGATGAGGCAGGTGTGGGAACAAAAAGAACTTGACGCATTGATAACCTGCCGAGAGCAGGCGGCAATGTTAGGCATCGTCGACGTCAAGTTTGTCAAAGCTGAGTACAGTTTTGACGGTAGTCGATTAACCCTTTTGTACACAACAGAGAACAAGAAGCTGGATATCCGGCCCTTGCGTAAGAATCTCAGGAAAATCTATCGTTCGCGTGTAGAGATGTTGATGATAGGCCCTCGCGACGTGGCAAAGATCCTTGGCGGGCACGGTGCCTGTGGACAACCCAGATGTTGCTCCACTTTTTTGACAGAATTTAGCCCCGTATCCATACGGATGGCCAAAGCCCAAGGCGTCTCGCTAAGCCCGCAAGAGATAACCGGAATGTGCGGGCGGCTTCGATGCTGTCTGGTCTATGAGTTCGAGCAATATGTACAGGCAAAGAAACAGCTGCCCAAGTACGGCAAGGTAATTGGTACTCCATATGGAGAGGGTAAGGTCAGAGACGTTCGGGTCCTTCGGGATTCGGTAATTGTTGATGTCGATGGTGAATATAAAGAGGTCTTTAGGCACGAGTTTGAGCCACTAGATGAACTTCGGGCATTTGAGAAAAAGGCGGAAGAGGGTTGCTCGAAGAATGAGAATGGCGAGTGTGATTGTGGCGCCAACGGAGGGAGTAAGTAGCCCGCGAACCCTCATCGGGCATCGCCGAATTACATGTAATAAGCTGAGAGCGATCCATGAATAATAGTAGGAAAGATGCCTGGAACCTGGTTGAGGAATTCGTCCAGGATCCTGGATTAAGACGCCACATATTGTCGGTTGCTGCCGCAATGCGTTATTACGCACTGCAACTTGAGCAAGATGCAGGATACTGGGAGACGGTGGGATTGCTTCATGATTTTGACTGGGAAATTCATCCTGATCTGGATAGGCATCCAATAGATGGCGCGAAAATCCTTCGAGAAAGAAGATGGGATGAGGAGACCATTCGTATTATCTTATCGCACTACACAGAGGGAACTGGCATTGAGCGTGAAAAACCCATTGATTTCGCTTTGTTGGCCTGTGATGAGATCACCGGATTGGTAATCGCGACCGCTCTTGTTCGACCCTCCAAGGATGTTCGCGACGTCAAGATCAAGTCGATCCGGAAAAAGTGGAAGGATCGTAGATTCGCTGGAGGTGTTGACCGCGACTTCGTGGAGGAGGTATCGGCCGATTTCAGCAGGATTTGTTTTAATGGGGAGCTAACCCTATGGGACCACATTGCTAATGTCCTCGAGGCGATGCAGGGTGAAGCAGAGAGCCTCGGACTTGACGGCAGATTGGCCCAGTAGCCGAAGAAAGATTTCTCATCATGAGTGGAAATAACTTGCTGTCGGTAGACCAGGCCTTAAAGAGAGTTCTAGCCGGTGTATCTGTGTTGCCTGCTGAACGAGTGTCTCTATCCGAAGCCTTGGGCCGGGTGCTGGTTGAACCGGCGATAGCCGGTGATGATTTACCGCCGTTCGCCAACTCTTCAATGGACGGATACGCAGTGAGGGCGGTCGATATCGCCAAGGCCACTGAAGAGGAACCGGCGTTGCTAAGAATTATTGCCGATATACCAGCCGGAGCGGTTCCTGATGTAGCCGTGACTCCGGGAACGGCCGCGAGGATCATGACGGGTGCTCCATTACCACCGGGGGCTGATGCGATTGTGCCAGTTGAATTTACCAGCGAGCCGTGGCGACAGTCCGATAGACCCCTGATGGACCAGATCGAGGTGAGAAGGTCAGTTCAATCAGGCGACTACGTACGCTGGCCTGGAGAAGACGTCCGCGCTGGGACAGAAGTATTGCCGTCTGGACACGTGCTGCGGCCGCAGGAGATAGGCGTGCTATCCGCCCTCGGGTTGACAGAATTGGCGGTCGTTAAGTCCCCAAGGGTTGCAGTTTTGGCGACTGGCGATGAACTCATACCGGTAGATGAGCCACTGATACCAGGCAAGATACGCAACAGCAATAGCTTTACCCTGGTAGCTCAGATCAGATCATTGGGCGCCACCCCAATTGATCTTGGGGTGGCGAAGGATACTTACGCTGATGTGCAGCTAAAGCTCCAAGATGGTCTTGACAGTGGTGTAGACTTGTTCATCAGCACCGCAGGGGTATCCGTGGGCGTCTACGATGTGGTTAAAGATGTGCTGGCAGCGGGGGGCGAAGTTGGATTTTGGCGGGTGAATATGCGACCGGGCAAGCCTCTCGCTTTTGGGACATACGGAGACACACCCTACCTTGGTTTGCCCGGCAACCCCGTGTCAGCGATGGTCTCCTTCGAGCGTTTTGTGCGCCCAGCGATCTTGAAACTGTCAGGTCATCGAAATCTAGAAAGACCTCGAGTACGGGCGACAATACAGGAAGATATCAACTCCGATGGTCGAGAAAGCTATCTAAGAGCGATCGTCAAGCAAGACGAAGGGAAATACGTGGTCGATCTGAGTGGGCGTCAAGGCTCCCACGTAATGACCTCGCTGGTCTACGCAAATGCTCTGCTCATTGTTCCAGCAGGAGTTAAGCACCTTTCGGCCGGCCAGGAAGCGGAGGTGATGATGATCGACTGGCCCGAAACCGTTTTCTAGATCATTGATCAATCAAATCACCAACAATCCGAGACAGCAGTCATTCTAAAGAAAGTAAGCACCGGCTGCTTTGCGGTAGATAACAGCAAGCCGGTGTTCAGGGTTATTCGCTGATTTCCTGACCCAACTTAAGGGTTCTGCTTAAGATATCGTCTTGCTCTGAACGACCCTTATCGCTGACCGAAATTTCAGTCTTGGAGGTATCGGACGGCTTACCTTCATCTGGTGGTTCTGTCATAGCTTGACGGAGCGCCATTTCCATCGCGGTAGGCAATTCCTCTTCTTCCTCTTCAACATCTTCTTCAATCACTTCGACTTCAAGCTGCCGTGTATCCAAGAGCGCCTTCCGGCTGAGGTCAATCCTTCGCTTTCGCTTGCTAAATCCAAGAATCTGAACTTCTATATCCTGGTCTATTTTCACGGCTTCAGATGGATGTTTAATGAAGTCATGACTTAGCTCGCTTACGTGGATCAGACCTTCCTTCTCAGCACCGATATCAACAAAGGCACCAAAGCGCTCGAGACGGGTTACTTTGCCATGATAAACCTGGCCGATCTTCAGATCGCTCCAATCGACAGCCAATGGCGCGATCATTGTCACCGTGACCTGTTCTTTATTTTGATCGACATCAAGAACCCAGACGGAAACTTCATCTCCCACGCTCAGAGCGTCGGAAATTCGGTTTACTCGATCAGGTAATTTTGATATATGAAGGATTGCATTTGTACCAACCCCAATATCGATGAACGCACCATAGAGCTCAAGGCGAGCAACCGTACCCTTGAGCTGCATTTTACGTTTTAGTTCTGTCAGACTTGTGGGAGAAGGGACTTCAGTCACCTCCACCCCCGCTGCCAGATTTTTTTCAGCACCTTCCTCAGCCATTGTTAACATCTCCTAACACGATTGTCGCTGGCACAAAGCGCGAAGGAAAAGCAAGGATTTCTATGTCCTAACCTCATCCGTTTAGGGGAAACTGCGCGCCTCGTATCAGACGGAGCGCCAATTATAGCAAGGGTAAAGGGGGTGTCAAAGATATTGGCTCTGGCTTTAGTTTACGCCTTCTTCTGGAGCGATTCAGGTACCGGTTCCAAGGACCCATCTTCAACAGAAAGCAGTCCGGCATCCTGCCGAATCAGCTGTTCAAGTTCATCCAACATATCGGGATTTTCACGCAGGTAAAGTTTGGCGTTCTCTCGCCCCTGTCCGATTAGGATATCGCCATATCGAAAGTAAGTACCTCGTTTCTCGAGCAAGCCTGAGGCGACACCCAAGTCAACGACATCACCGGTTCTAGAGATGCCTTCATTGTACATGATGTCGAACTCGCACTGAGTGAATGGCGGAGCGACTTTATTCTTCTTGACCTTTGTCCTTGTCCGGTTACCCACCACCTCTCCAGAGATCTTGATGCTATTAATTCGCCGCATATCCAGACGAACGGAGGCGTAGAATTTCAAAGCGTTGCCCCCGGTTGTGGTCTCTGGACTCCCGAACATGACTCCGATCTTCATCCGAAGCTGGTTCGTGAAAATGACAACAGTATTTGTTTGCTTTATCACTCCAGAGAGCTTCCTCAGTGCCTGGGACATCAGACGTGCTTGGAGACCAACATGGGTATCGCCCATCTCACCCTCTATCTCCGCTCGAGGCACTAACGCGGCGACGGAATCGATGACGACAACGTCCATTGTGCCAGAACGTATAAGCGCCTCGGCAATCTCCAGAGCCTCCTCGCCGGTGTCCGGTTGGGAGATATAGAGCTCGTCCACATTCACGCCACAACGTTCCGCGTATTTGGGCTCTAGAGCGTGCTCCATGTCAATGAAAGCGCAGAGCCCGCCTGACCGCTGTGCCTCCGCGATCACATGCTGGCTTAGCGTCGTTTTTCCAGATGCTTCGGGCCCGTAAATCTCTATGACGCGACCGCGGGGTAAGCCGCCGACTCCCAAGGCAATATCTAGAGCAAGAGAACCTGTGGGAATGACATCCACCTGGAGGTGCTGGGCGTCGCCAAGACGCATGATGGTGCCCTCGCCGAAACGTTTGGTCAGACTGTCTAGCGTCTGCTCAAGAGTGGCATCCCGCTTTCCTTCATCACTCACTTGATACTCCTCCTGATAAATCTGCCTATCCTCACGATAATAGCACATATGTTCTGTGATGTCAAAAAGGGGCTGTACTGCAACAAGCGAGTATTTTCTTACGATCCAATGGAGAGGTGTATCTTAACTAATTGGACGAATTTCTTGCTAATCGGATCAGCGTCGGGATCTCACGACCACCGGCAAGGTAGGTGACCGCCAGGTATGTGATAAGTCCTGTAACGCCTCCGATAGCCACCGTCAGGAAGGCGTTGTCGACGAGTTGATCGATAAGCAGAATGATAACCGCCATGACGCCCGCACCGAGAAGCGAACGACCGAGGCTGATCATGAGCTCCCTATCTCCCAAATTCCCTAAACGGCGCCGATTTAGGATGAATAGGGCTAAAGACTGGACAACGAATGCGATCGTACTGGCCAAAGCCAGTCCCTTGACGCCGAAGGGTCCGGCTAATAAGAAAGCCAGAGTAATATTCGTTACCAGCCAGCCAAGGGCGACATACATTGGCGTTTTCGTATCATGCTGGGCGTAAAAGAGTCGGGCGAGAATCTCAAGAGATGCCTCGGCGATGATCCGAACGCTGAAGAACAGGAGTACACCAAACACTAAGTCGGTGGATGTTTCGGTAAAAGCCCCACCTTGGAGAAAGACAGATATCGCCGGACGGCCGAGTAGAATCAAACCAACTGAAGCCGGTATAGTTAGCGTCCAGATTATGCGCAGCGCGGCCATAGAGGTGCTTTTTAAACCACTGATATTGCCAGCATTATAGAGCTCAGCCATTGTCGGGAAGACCACGATTGCGATTGCTGTTCCCAGCAGCGTTTCAGGCAGCTGCATGATCTGGTAGCCGTAGAAATAGGCCGATGTATGACCAGCAAGCAAAAAGGATCCCAGGCGGATGATGAACAGATCCATGAGCTGAATAGCTCCAAGGGTGACAACTCTGGGACCCATGAGTCGAACGATCTCACGAACCCCCTGCATTTTGGTATCGAGGACCAGGGCCGCCTTGAAGCCAAAACGGCGGAGGGCCGGTATGTGAATTAGTATGTTCAACCCACCGCCGATCACGGTTCCCCAGGCTAAGCCGTAGACGCCCATCGTTGGTACGAAGAATACTAAACCGACCAGATAGCCAATGTCCAGAGTTATTGGCGCAAGAGCGGGTATGGTAAAGTGTTGGTGGGCGTTCAATATACTGCTCAGAACACCGCCCAGTCCGTAAAGAGTGGTCTGGAGCAGAATTATGCGCATAATATCGGCCGTTAACTCCTGTGTCGGTGAGTCATAGCCGGGAACGAGTAACACGCTCAATGGACTCGCGAACAGGATGGCTATCGCAGAGATCCCCCCGAGCACCGCTAAAACCAGGGTTAATATTGAGTTAGCCAGCCGCAAGCTCTCTGCTGACCGTTTGTCTGTTAGGTATTTCGAATAGACCGGTATGAAGGCAGCGGCTAGCGCGCCACCAGATATGAGCGTTACAAATACCTCTGGTAATTGGTTAGCAGATGTGAAGGCATCGTACGCAGGCGTCGTTCCAAAGGAATTGCTTATTAGCCGGAGCCTAATGAGACCTGTTGCTTTTCCAAGGCCGAGGAGGGCTATAACGATTACAGAGGAGCGCAGTAAATGCCGGGCTCGTTCCATGAGATGCGATTGTAGCCGGGAGTAGTTGGGGTGCAACAACGCCGCCTACGGGACAGTCCCACTTATGATGACGTCGCCATGAACGAGGGCTACAATTGACCAGGATGAACGATCAAGAAGGTATGCAGAGTGAGAATCGCTTGCTGATCGAGTATGATGACGACCTGAAACGGTCGAAGCTGATCATTAGCCTCCAGAGGCATTGGGGGGTATTGGTTCTCTACTCCTTCGCATTGATTGTCTGGATCGCCATGCTGGTAATATTCCTAATTTACTTGATAGGAGGATTCAGTTCGAGTATCGTCTTAACGATACTCTTGTTGGTGTGGCTCATTATTTGGCTGGGATTTGGACGGATCCTCTGGAAACGCTGGCAGTATCACGCGGCCGGTCGGGAAATCCTCTTCGTCGACAAGGAACAGCTGATCATCAGGCGTCCCATTTCGATCTTAGGAATCACTACTGCCTACGACATGGGCCATGTTAGTCCGCTATACTTCAGCGAAACGCACAATTGTCCGGCGTTCGATTACGCTTTTTCGCACGTATATTTCGGACAAGGTCTGCGTAGTCAACATGCTGAAGAAATAATCAACTCCGTGAATCGTCGCTGGTTTCCTGAGTCGGACACTATCTCATAAAGGCTGCCACTTGGTCAATCCCTGAGGAGAGAACTAATATTTCGCAGTACCAGGTCACAACTTGAACCAACTGTAGGGACACAAAAAGGTTATAGCAAGATGGATATTGAAATTAGTCTCGGGCGAGTTCAGTATGAAACGCAGGGAGTTGGACCACTAATATTCATTCTTCACGGTGGTCCTGGCGATATTACCTTTATGCGGGGATTGATGGAGCCGGTATTTGAGCGGAATTCTGATTGGCACAGGATCTACTTTGATCTGCCCGGAAACGGTAAAACCGAAGCGACCCATGAAGTTGATTCGCATGACAGGGTCTTGGATTTCGTGCTTGAGTTTATCGATTCAATTTCAGAGGGCCAGCCTTATGCTCTTGTCGGCTATTCGTACGGGGGATATTTGGCACGAGGGGTGGTCTACAAACGGCGCGATAAAGTCCGAGGCCTGTGTCTTATTGCACCAAGAGTCATGCAAGACAGGATGATGAAGACAGTACCTGATCATGAGACGCTATTTGTGGAACCAGGATTTGAAGAGCATTTGAAAGACGGCGAGGAGTGGGTAGAAGATTATGTGGTCATGCAGACCAGGAAAGGGCTGAAGACTTTTCGCCAATATGGTCTTCCGTGTCTCAATCAGTATGATGAGGAATTCTCCGAGATGATAAGTCTAGCGGGACCGGGATTGAGTTTTGACGTGGATGATTTATCTCATCCTTTTGATCAGCCCGCGCTCATAATCACCGGCCGGCAAGATAGCGTGACCGGTTACCAAGATGCCTGGTCGCTTCTGGAGATCTATCCTCGAGCCACTTACGCGGTACTAGATCAGGCGGGTCATTTCGTGGGATTGATCGAACAAGCTGACCTTTTCCGGAGTTTGGTCAGCGATTGGCTTAACCGTCTGGCAAATGTATCCTTGTATGCCTGAACCATTTCGAGTATCGCGCTGAATTTTTACCGTCGATAGGTCGTCCATCCCCTTGACTAAATCAATCGACTAAGTGGATTTCCGTGGTGAATCACTCGGTAAGATATAGGTCTTTTGAGGCAAAAAGATCGGCGGCAAGCACAAATAGAATTGTCGCATAGAGCAGTAGAAGGGTGGGGGCGAGGGCTTGGGAGAGGCTAAAATAGCCACTAGCTGAGGCGTTGGCAATCGACGAAAAAGGCCAAAAGATAATTCCGGTGAGACCCTGCAACAGATCGCTTCCTGCGCCGACGATCCAATCGCTAAACGCAAAGGCCGGATTGGCGATGCTTGTCCAACCCTGGGTGAGGAACGCATTGCCCAATCTGTCGAAGATTCCTGCGATGCCGTCGGCTAACAAGCCTAAACCACTCTGGAAGTAAAGAAGTACGGCAAGTACACCGAAAACATAGACCCGAGACCAACCGTTCGCCACGAGATCAGATGCGTGTAGAGCGAGAACCATGAACAGGGTGTTTCCAGCTATCCAAATAGGCGGAATATCCATCAACTGCCTAAACGAAAAATCAGGGCCATTAGCGAGAATGGCGAACAAGCCCAAGAGAAATTGGACGCCAAGAGTAAAAACCATTGAAGCCAGCATGACTGACGTCAAATATTCAATTCGACTCGGTAATCTTACTAGAAACGGGAAATGTACAGCACGATTCGCCCTGGATGCTACGGTTAAGGTCACAAGGAAGGCAAAAAGAGCGCCGAAAAGTCCAAGCACTAAAACGTAGTAATCCGCATCTGGCGTTTGTTGCCGGGGGTCGAAGAATATCATATAAAACACGAGGGCAAAAAGGATGTAAAGCAAGCCGGTCAGAGAGATCGTAATCGACCGCAGAAGGTATAGCGATAGAGCTGATATTCTTTGACTCAATTTACGGCCTCAGCATAGATCTCGGCCAGAGTTACGCGACTCTGCTGGATATGAGTTACGTCATAACCGGCACTCAACAATATGCCGAGTATGTGGGGCCGCAAGGCTATGGCCTCGTGATTTAAGATGATTTCGCGGCGACCCGGATTGATTTCGATATCTTGATGAAGATTCTCGAGTAGTGGGGTTAGCGAATACAAATCTCGATTTACTTGAATAGAAGTATGTGGTCGCTCCGCTAGAGCTTCTCGCATACTGCTTTCGTAATGGACGCTCCCCCGATTTAGGATTACAAGTTGTGTGCATATTTGCGTAACTTCAGTCAACTGGTGAGAAGCCAGCACGATGGTTTTACCATCACTATGCAATTGCTTTATTATTCTGCAAATATCCGCTTGTCCTTCAGGATCAAGGCCGTTTGAAGGCTCGTCAAGCAGCAACAGTGATGGGTCACCGATAAGGGCCTGGGCAAGGGCTAGTCGTTGCCTCATACCTTTGGAGCACTCTCTTATCTTCTTCTCAGCCGCGTCAAGCAGATCGACATTCGCAAGACCCTGCTGTACCGCAACGTCGGCCTGGCTCTTCTTCATGTTGCTCAGAGATGCCATCATCGTCAAATATTGGCGCACGCGCATGTCACTCGGAAATAGAAGTCGTTCTGGCTTGTAGCCGACGGAAGGCCAGCTCTGACCAAGCGATCTGATATGACCTGAATCGGGGTTTAATGAGCCTGTGATGAGGCGGAACAAGGTAGTTTTTCCAGCTCCATTCGGACCGAGAATTCCCAAGACTTCTCCGGGAGTGATATCCAGGGTGACAGCATCAATCGCCACGAGAGCCTGGTATCTTTTAGTGACGCCTTTTATCTCAATCACGCGTATGAAATCCTGGTTTGTTGATGATGCCAACTTTTCCGGAACTTACCGATGGGCGCATGTTATACGATCTAGAAGCCTTTGATAATCTAGACGACTAGCGCTAGGCATAAGAACCGGGCACCCTAAATCGGGCAGTAGTTTACCATTGGCCTCCTGATTCGACTAGGGATAGTGAGCCTGATATAATGCCACGTTTGGTCGAGAAGAAGCTACACTGACATAGCTTTGCACGTTGACCCTAGCAATGACGTAAGACGTATAACTTATTAAGAGGATATTTGGATGGATCTGGGACCATTTGCACCTTATTTAGCAGTCGCCGAGATAATTCTGGCTATTGTCATTATCGCGTTGGTTTTGCTGCAAGCTAAAGGAACCGATTTAGGTGGTTTCATGGGTGGAGGTGGAGACACAAGCAGTGGTTACCGGACACGGCGTGGCATCGAGGTTACATTGCACCGTGCAACTGTCGGATTCTCCGTCGCATTCTTTGTGTGCACTCTTCTGACTTTCATCGCCTTTGGGCAGGCATTGTAGAGGAACCTAGTCAGGATACAGATACCCAACTGATTTGAAGTGAAAGTCGACATTCGCTGGCAACTTCTCCTGGTTGTCATCTGCCTTGGTCTGGTAGTGTCTCTTCTAAGTTACCAGATTCAGAGTGCGGGTCTGTGTACCACGCGCGTCCCGTCAACGGGTGGAAGGTTGGGCGTCGGCATGGTTGGACGACCCGACAAGATCAACCCGCTTCTTGGAACCTCAAATCCCGTCGACTTAGAATTGATCAATCTCATTTATGATGGCCTGATGCGTTATGATGAGGCTGGCATGCCTGTACCATCCTTGGCGAAGAGCTGGCATGTTTCCGACGATGGTAAAACACTTAGTTTCGAGCTAAGAGACGACATCAGCTGGCACGATGGCCAACCATTTACAGCGGCAGATGTCGTATTCACCTACGGTTTGCTGCAAAATGAGGAATTCCCTGCACCAGAGTCGCTGGGGAGCCTGTGGAATTCAGTTATCATTAGCTCGACAAACGAATCAACCGTCGACCTCATTTTACCACAACCCTATGGCCCTTTTCTGGATGCCACGACCTTGGGAATCCTGCCGTCTCACATACTTAATGGTATTCCCGCTAATAAACTAGCCAATCACACCTTTAACAGGTCACCAGTTGGGACAGGTCCCTTCGCAGTATCACAGATTTTTGATTGGGAGGAAGCCGGACAGCTACGGCTGATACCTGATCCCGGTCACTGGCGAGGTGGAGTCCAGATCGATACCCTTGACTACCGTTTCTATCCCGATAATGAGTCTGTGGGCGAGGCATTCTCAACCGGTGCTATTCAAGCGATATCTGGTATATCACCAGAGGCTGTACCTGAGTTTCTAGCTCTTCCTGGGGTTCGGCTTTACACATCGCCCGGCCGCCAGATCACCCAGCTATTGTTCAACTTAAGCAGTTCTGGCTCACCCTTAGTAAATTCTGCCCAAGGTAGACAAGCTCTTGCCCTTGGGACGAATCGTCCTCTTCTGATAGATGAAGCTATCACAGGGCAGGGGTTACCGCTGGAGGGACCCTATATTCCTGGATCATGGGCGTTTAATCCGGAAGCAGTGGCACCGGTTGACTACAATCCGGCAACTGCGTCCGCGATCCTTGAAGAGTTGGGCTGGCATATCGCCGACGGGACGGCCACGAGGGAAAAAGACGGCTTACCGCTCGTTCTCAAATTGCTGTCTGTCGACGACGATCCTGGTCGAGAGCTTGCCCAAACACTCGCCAGCCAATGGGCGGAGATAGGGATCGATGTCGAGCCAATCGTGGTGGCGCCGGACGAGATGACGACTGCGCTATCGGATAAGGCGTTTGATGTCGCGATAGTGCAGGTGTTGACAGCAGGCGATCCAGATCTATATGATTTTTGGAGCCAAGAAGCGATTGTCAGCGGTCAGAATTACGGTGGGTGGAACAATCGACGGGCAAGCGAGGACCTCGAAATAGGACGTCAATTGTACTTAGTTGACGAGCGCTTACCGTACTACACTGCGTTTCTCCGGTCATTCGGTGAAGACCTACCGGCGTTCACGTTGTTGCAGCACGTTGATAACTTTGCGCTAAGTGAAACGATCCAAAAAGCGGAGGTCGGCCGTTTTCAGCAGCCCCGGGACCGATATGATTCGTTGGCCAACTGGTTTATGCTTTACCGCGAAGTATCAATCGCCTGCTCCGAAGGTGAGGCTTAGTGCGCCATCACTGCTGTCGATCTACGTTGCGTTTCAGTTTTAGCATAAAAGTGAGGAGGGGTAGGGAACTTGTTACTCTATAGACGCTTCAACGATCTCTATCGGGCCAAACAAGACGGGTTGATTAACATTTACCTCATGCCGTTTTATCAGCTCAAGTACAGCCAACAAAGAAACTGAAACCTCTAGCCAACCGGCTCGTCTTGACAGAATATTGTTGAAGAACACTCGGCCGTTACGTTTGACTTCCTCTTGCAGGCGCGCAATCTGGTCTTCAATGGTAACCCTGCGTTCCCGAACAACGACCGATACACTGTCTTCGAGCATTGCCGCACGGTCTAAAGCGCTCTGAAGCGCTTTCACCAGTGAGTCTCGATCGAACTCTCCAAATTCGAGTCGCCGGTCAAGTTGGGGAACTGGCGCAACTCGCAAGTAGGATCTCAATCCGGCTTTTTCCCTAATGCCCAGCCAACCCGCTGAATCCTTAAACCGCTTGTATACTCTCAACTGTCTGGCCAGAGTCTCCGCCGGATCCTCTTCATCTCCGTCCAGTTTGTCGAGAGGTGTTTCGGGTAGTAATGCCCTGCTCTTTATGACGAGAAGTCTCGCTCCTATCACAAGGAAATCAGACAAACGCTCAACCCGATTCTCAGTAAGATTGGCCATCTGTTGCAGATATTGATCGGTGACAGCCACGAGAGAAATGGCGGTGATATCCAGTTCGTTCCGCTGGATCAGGTGAAGGAGGAGATCGAGTGGTCCAGAGTATGCGGGAAGATGGACAGAGTAACTACTTATAGTTGGAAGGAGTACGGACACGTCAGCTCCCACTCCCGAAGATCGCCAGGACAACTACGACGAGTAGGAAGATTGCGATTGCCGCGCCAACGATGATGACCATTCGGCGTTCGTCCTGTTTCCTCTTAAGAACTCGCTTTCTGATCTCAGCCTGCCTTCTTTGTTCAATGGCCAGCATCTCGGACATCCGGTCGATCGATGCTGATTCCTCTTCCTGCTTTAGGAGCGCCACATCTTTCTTTTGCTCATGGAGACGATCCGCGGTTGTGCGTCCTTCCTGATTGACGAAGCGAGATAGAAGATCAAGTGACTCGCCACAATTCAGGCAAAATTCGTGTCCCGGCCAATTAACGTTCTGGCAGTGTTGACAAAATCGAGACAGGGAAGATCCACAACGCAGGCAAACAAATTCATCGTCCTCGTGATAGGCTGAACAAACTGGACACAGATGTCCGGCGAGCAGTACATTATCACCGCAGATTTTGCACTGGACCTCGCTGTCATCCTCCGAAACATGGATATTGTTTCGGCAACTAGGACAAGTTATTCCAATGTCCATTTCGTTCACGATATCGTCTCTCTCGGTCTAAGGATGCAGTAGACAAAACCATTCATTTTAACAAGATCCGTTGTTTCGTATTGCCGGCCAATAACCTCAAGAACCGGAGCAGGGTAAAATTGAGCACGAAAAACGACTGAATCAAACTCTTGTCTCTCAAGCATACCAAGCATCTCGGTCAAATCAACCTGCCGATTATTATACAAATTCAGTAGTTGCGTCGGATTTGTAACGATATCTCTGCCAAGATACAATCCAAATCCTGCCTCTTCGCTAAACGCCGCGGTTTCACCTTGGGCGATCAACTCTGAGATCATTATCCCGGCCTGGGTATCCGAGGCATCTGGCGGCCGGCCAATTAAGCCAACACCAGCCGAATCAACGTAGGGCACAGTTTCAGGAGGCATGCTAGCTGAGCAGGATGTTTGCGGGGGGACACTGGTTGCCGTCTCTTTTCCGAGCGCGCTGGCAATTGCCTGCAGGGTTGGGGAGTGGGTTGGCATGTGGAAAACCTTGTTGGCCTGCACCAATAATAGCATGGAGATGGCGATAACGGAAGCGGCATACCATCTGCTGCCTTGACGTTCGCTATGGTTGAGAACGCGGTTGAAGGCTAATCCAGCCAGGATGCATCCTGCGGCAATGGCTGTAGCGAAGTACGATTCTCCTGCACCCCATTTTCCAGCTGTTAGGCCGTTTACTGAAGCGACGGCGAACCATATGGCATATACTGATATCCGTTCAAAGTAAAACTGGTAAAAGGCCAAAGCGGCGGCTGCGATAAGGATCACTGTATGGAGATTAAACCACTGCCTTAGCAAACCGATGCTCTGTCCTGGAATGAAAGGATTTACATTCGCGGTAACCGTATTCACTAGCCACTGTCCTCCAGTAGCGATATCGATGAGGAAAAATATCGCCACAGTGACAGCTGCAAAGCCTAGAGCCCAGATAATGGCTCGTTTGGTCTGGCGCAAGAATAGAAACAGGAAAACGGTGGCAACGGTAGCATATGCGAGCTGCTTCGTATAGCCAGCGAGAAGTAAAAGGACCATCACCGCCAACAGCGCGCGATTATTCCGTTTGCCATCCAATTCTTCTTTCTCTACAACAACTGCTAATAGGACTACCGCCAATACCTCAAACATGACCATGAACATATGCTGTCTGAACAAAGGTCCCACATGGTAGATGTAATTTGAGGCAAGGAAGGCAAGTCCCGCCAGCGATGAAAGCCACCATCTTCTACCTTCACGCTGAACAGCATAGCCAATCACCGAGGCAGCAATAAGCGTGCCAATGAAGGAGACCAACCTGCCCGTCCAGTATTGTGGTCCAAAGATCCAAACAAGCGGAACCGTTACTAAGTGAAAAACTGGTGGATAGTTGGATGAGTAAAACGGGTAGGTGTTATTGTCTTGATACGGCCACTGACCGCGACTGAACATCAAGGTGTCTACCAGTTCAAAACCTTCGCCTTGATCATAGTCAAAAGGGAATTGAAACAAGGCAGAGGCGTAGATGAAATATACTATGAGGTAGCCGATAAACGCCAGCAAGGTCAGGATTACAAACGCATAAGCGACGTACATCCAGCGGCTCCGGGTGCCACTCCATGCATTCAGCGACATTAATTATTTCGCCACATTCGGAATTGACTTGGATCTTGAATGGTAGGTGTAAAGAAAACTCAAGCGGGTCTGTCTCCAAGAGGTATCAGCGTCAAGCCCAGGAAAAACGTAAGTCCAGCGCCGATTAAGGCTAGACGCTGGTAGGGTCCGATTCCAGAAAAATTGCCTGCTCCAAGCCAATCCACAAGCAAAGTTCCGATAAATACCAAGGCTCCGATAGTCATCATACCATAGCCCAGCTGTCGTTTTGTTATCATAGAGTACAAAGTGTATCTGAAATTTTCTTTACAATGTAACTGTTTTTGGTATAATTTCGAGCTTGTTGCAAACGAGTATCATAATGATAGATGATCCACCGCTGTCCCAGCGGTTTTTCCATTTAAAAAGGGAGACTATGACATTCACAAAACCACATATGCTTACAGCAGAAGGCCTGCAGAAACTGACAGAAGAATTGGAGTATCTAAGCACCGAGGGTAGAGAGAAAATCGCCGATCGTCTGCATAGTGCTTTCCAAGACGGGCAGGATGACGACTTTGTTGAAAATGCTGAGTTGGAAGCCGCGCGGAATGAACTGTCGTTTATGGAGGGTAGGATTCAGGAGCTGACAGATATTCTAAGCAACTACCAGGTGATCGGTGAATCGGAAGGCCCACACGATTCAGTCCGCATTGGCGACTGGGTTACTGTGCAAGAGGATGGCTATAACGAAGAGGAAAGATACCATCTGGTAGGTCCGGCTGAAGCCGATCCGGTTGATGGACGAATCTCTTATGAGAGCCCTCTCGGTAAAACTCTTCTCGGAGCCCAGGTTGGAGAGAAGGTTCGAGTTAGCGCGCCCAATGGACTGTTAGAATTCAAGATTGTATCGATCGGCTAGTCGGCCATTTTCCATTAAGCCTTTGGGAAAATCAGAGCCCGTTCCATTGGCGGGCTCTTTCTAGATACTCTGAAGCAGAATTGAATTGATTCGCGTCGCCCTTGGTTCCAGGGCGCAGATTGGGGGTATTGATGGACTGGCAACCGAACGCACTTGAAGAAAAACGCCTCGGTAAGATCGCGGCATTACGATCTGAGGGACTCGATCCGTATCCACTCAGAGCTGAGCGTACACATACAGTTGCAGACGCGGCCAATGCTTTTCTGAAGGCCGAGACAAGGGAGGAGGAACCGGCCCAGGATGTCGGAGGCGTTATAGTCTGTGGACGAATTGTAAGTACGAGAGATATGGGCAAGACCGTTTTCGCTCATATTGAGGACGGTACCGGCAAGATTCAGCTGTTCTTACGCCGAGACGAGATCGGCGAGGATTCCCACCGGCAATTCCAAAAACTCATAGATCTTGGAGATTTCGTTCAAGCAAAAGGGGTATTATTCCGAACACGAATGGGAGAGATCAGCGTGCGGGTTTCTTCTTGGCTGATACTCAGCAAGGCAATCAGCCCTTTACCAATCGTAAAAGAACAGATCGTCGGCGGCGAAACGGTCAGATATAGCGCGTTCGCAGACGTTGAAGAACGTTACCGCCAACGATACGCAGACCTGGCCGTCAACCCGGCCATACGGGAGTTGTTTCGAACGCGAGCCCAAATAATCAGTGCGTTGCGTAATTTTTTTGATGATAATGACTTTCTTGAGGTCGAAACACCGGTCATGCAGCCAATTTACGGAGGAGCGGCCGCCCGGCCATTCACAACCTACCACAACCAACTCAAACAAGAGCTATTTCTGAGGATCTCATTTGAACTCTACCTTAAACGCCTGCTGGTTGGGGGTTACGAACGGGTCTACGAAATAGGGCGCGACTTTCGAAACGAGGGGGTGGATGCTACCCATAATCCAGAGTTTACCCAGTTGGAGTTTTACGCTGCCTACTGGGATTTCCGCGACGTGATGGACTTCACCGAGCGTATGCTGGTTTATGTGGCCGAAAGAGTTCTTGGCACTACAACCGTCACCTACAGGGAGCAGCAGATCGATCTATCTGGATCCTGGATGAGGATAACTCTGCGAGATGCGATTAAGAAGTTCGCAGAGATTGACTACATGGAATATCCGACTCCCCAGACCCTATCGGGAGCGGTCCGTGAGATTGGGGGTGATGCTTCCCCTGATGCGAGTTGGGGCCAACTGATCGACAAACTTCTAGGCGAGTATGTAGAACCCAACTTGATGCAGCCAACCATTGTCATGAACTACCCGCGAGATATCTCACCACTGGCCAAGAGTGTTCCAGGCGATCCCTTGCATGTTGAGCGTTTCGAATATTTTATCGGTGGTATGGAGATGGGTAATGCCTTCACCGAGCTCAATGATCCCATCGAGCAGCGAAAAAGATTTGAAGAGATGCAACACCTGTATGGGGAAGACAACGAAGAAGCACACCCAATCGATGAGGATTACATCCGGGCCATGCTGTATGGTATGCCGCCAAATGGTGGTTTTGGCACTGGAGTTGATCGCTTGGTCATGTTATTCACCAATCAGACAACGGTCCGCGAAGTGCTCTTGTTCCCTCATTTGCGCCAACGATAGTTGGAATGAAATGCCTGGTGTAATTGGCAGGCGTTTGACCACATATAGGTTGGTTACTATACTAGAGACAATAGAATACACGGCTATGAAGAAGAAAAGTAGGGTTCAGTAATCCTCAAGAGAGTTGGCGGTAGGTGCGAGCCAATAGAAGCTGAATTCGATATCCACTCCAGAGCCGCATCCGAAAGAAGGATAGCCGGGTTCGCCCGTTATAGCGCAGCATGAGGCCTGCATTACCATTTGGTAGCAGGCAAAACCAGGTGGCACCACGAGCCCCTTCGTCCTGGAACGAGGGGGCTTTTTCTTATTCCGTCCGTGGTTTCAGGTGTTCTTGACTGGATTCTAGGAATAGCAATCAAGTATTAGGAACAATTAGGTCAGTCGATATCCGGGTGCGGACATGGAGGAGATGCTAGATGTTGAAGATCGAACTTATTCGAGAAAAACCTGACTGGGTTAAGGAACAGATCAAGAATCTGAATGATGTGGCGCCAATAGATGAGATATTGGCAGAAGATATTCGCCGGAGGGAAATCATTCAGGCTGTCGAGGTACTGCGACAACGACGAAACAAGGCCTCAAAAGAGATAGGCCGGTGGATGGGCGATATCAAACGGCTCGAAAAGGATCTGGAAAAGACAGAAAGTCCCGAAGAAGGGGCTTCCAGCGAACGGCCGATCGACAAAGAATACGAGGATCTAAACCGGAAAGTTGAAGCTGCCAAAGATGAGACAAGAGAAATCGGGCGTCAGATTGCCGAATTGGATGATGAACTGAGACAGGTTGAGGAAAGCCTAAATGAACACATGCTCTGGGTCCCAAATATTCCACATTCCAGCGTGGTGATTGGACCGAACGATGAGTACAATGTCATTCACGAACCCGTCGGTGGACCGGTGCCGAAATTCGATTTCGCACCAAAGCCGCACTGGGATCTGGGGCCGGAGCTGAATATCATCGACTTTGAACGAGGGGTCAAATTAAGCGGCTCCCGATTCTATTTGCTCCGCGGGAAAGGGGCCCTCTTACAACGGGCGCTCATTCAGTTTATGCTCAACACGCACATCGTCGAGCATGGCTACACTGAAATCTATCCGCCTTTCATGGTCCGTTCCGACATGTTCTTTGGTGCGGCTCAGTTACCCAAATTCGGGCACAATATTTACAGAGATGCTGAAGAGGATTTTATGTGGCTTGGCACGGCAGAGATTGCCCTGACTAATATCCATCGCGGAGAAATCCTGGAAGAAGAGAGCATGCCACTAAATTACGTGGCCTATACACCTTGTTTTCGCCGTGAGAAGTTTAGCGCGGGAAGGGATGTCCGAGGAATCAAGCGCGGTCACCAGTTCGACAAAGTTGAGATGTACAAGTTCACAACACCAGAAAGAAGTTACGAAGCCCTGGAGGAACTTCGGCAGCATGCGGCTGATATCTGTGAAGCATTAGGATTGCCGTACAGGCTGGTCGAAATGGCGACAGGCGATCTCGGCTTTGCCGCGGCAAAGAAATACGATCTGGAAGTTTGGGCTGCCGGTTGTCAGGAGTGGCTAGAAGTTAGCTCGATAAGCAATTGCGAGGCTTTCCAGGCTCGCCGGGCGAACATCCGCTATCGACCCAGCGATGGGGGAAGGCCACGACATGTGCATACACTCAATGGCAGTGGGCTGGCCCTCCCACGGGTGATGATCGCTATCATCGAAAACAATCAGCGTTCTGATGGTAGCGTGGTTGTACCTGAGGTACTTAGGCCCTATATGGGTGGCTTAGAGATAATCGATTAGCGGTGAATCAGGACGGTACCGATAATACGACCCAAGAAACTAGAAGAAGCAATGGAATATTCGCATAGACATACATGCCGTCTTAACTAATTCTACCAACACCACGTAATAGAGGAGATCGTTCTAGCTCTGGGAAAGTGAGGGCTGAAGCGAGACTTTTAGCTTTTGGTGCTGTTTAGGAGGTCTTCGTAAACTACCTGAATGCGGTCGACGATATTTGGCCATGCGTACCCCTGGGCATGTTCTAGGGCGTTTGCGCCAAGCCGCTGCCTGCATTCGTCGTCCATTAATAGGGTGTAAATTCGCTCCGCGAGCGCCTCGGGATCTCGAGAAGGGACTAAAAAGCCATTCTCGCCGTCTCTCACAAGGAAGGCCAGTCCTCCTACCTCAGAAGCGATTACGGGGATTCCCATCGCCATAGCTTCTAAGGCGACCAAACCGAAACTCTCGTAGTGGGAGGGCATCACGACCATTTCGGCCGCGGCATAGTAGTTGGGAAGGTCATCTTGATCCTTAGCGCCAAGAAATGTGACGATGTCAGTAACGCCAAGTTTGTTTCGCATGTCTTGAAGACGGGCCATTTCATCGCTCGGATCATCACTCCATGGATCACCGCCCACGATAGCGACGCTCACATTTTCTATTGCCTCTGGACTGTGCTTCTGGATGAGCGACATTGCGCAGAGGAGGGTATCTATTCCCTTCAAGGGTTCGATTCTACCCGCGAAGAGTATGTTACGATGTCCTGGTTTGATCCCAACCTGGGCTTTCGCGTCTGCTTTGTCAATCGGCGAGAAACGGTTCAAATCGACTCCCGGTGGGATCACTTTTACCTTATTCATGTCGGCTGCGTAGAGCCAATGAAGCTGCGCATACTCAGCCTGAGTCGCGGCGATAATCCTGTCAGCCGTCGACAAGACCCTGCGTTCCCCTTCTAGCCGATTCTTTGGCGCACGTTCCGCATCCGATTGGGCGATTCGATTCTTCATGTGCCCTAAGGTATGGAACATCTGGATTATGGGGACGTTTCCCCAATTTGGCTTGACCATCTCTGCCACCAAACCGGAAAGCCAATAATGGCTATGAATTAGATCAAAACGCAAATTCTCGGCTCGTGCAAAGTCAATCAGGCCGCTAGCGAACTCATTGAGATAGCCTGTAATAGAAGGAACCGGAACTGGCTTTTCGGGGCCGGCCGCGATGTGTATTACACGAGCGCCATTACCTAAATCGTGACATACCATAGGCTGGCAATCGTCCTCGGACCTAGTGAATACGTCTACCTTGATTCCAGTACGCGCTAATTCGCGACTGTAGTCCCGGACGTATACATTCATCCCGCCCGTTTTCTTACCACCCAGAGTGGCTAAGGGGCAGGTATGAACACTCAGCATAGCAACACGTGAGATCATGGACCTGTTGCCTCTCTTCTTCTTCTACCCAATTCTCTTAGTCTCCATCTCCCTTGCTGTGGAAGATTTGAGGTGTCGGGGTTCTCTGGAGTAATCATGAGATGGTCGCACACCTCGGCAAACGTTTATGTCGATAAAGATTCGAAGTAGCATTTTACTAGGTAACCAACTCACGATTGTCGCCGACACGCCTGGTTACTTGGGTATCATCAAGATGTTCAAGCAGAGCTATCGCATACTTTCGACTTGTCCCGAGTAAATCGCGAAGTTTCGCTGCATCGATGCTGGCGTTCTGTTTCAGGTAGTCGACAATCTGGTCGACTAAATGCCGGTACCCATCCGCAGTATATACGACGTCCGTGCTAAGCTGCCTAAGCAATCCAAGGTCGATAAGAGCGAAATAAACATCGTCACCGACTTCGAGTTTGCATTCCTTTACGCTTGGTGAATTTACTCCAGTCGATTCAAATCGCGCCATGAGACGCTGGATGTCATTCTCCTGTTTCGCAGCAAAACGAATCTGATGACCACTCTGGCAGATGATGGTTCCTCGCTGAACCAGTAGTTGTTGTTCTTCAGTCCAGTTGATAAGTTTATTGAAAAAGTCGGCCGGCTGTCCTAGCCTGCTCCTAAGCTCTTCGCGAGGTATGCCGAGTCGAAGCGGTGACTGGGAATGAAAGCTAGTTAATATTGACACTAACCTATCCGCCCAGCGCATCCGGCCACCGGCAGGCAGAATATAATCAGCCAATATTTCAACTCTCTCACCCTGGATCAATGCTTGATAAGCAGTTTCGACTTCTTGCCGGCCTAAGCCTACCTTGGATATTAGCTGGTCGAGTTGGGATGGCTGGTAGCGGAAAATCGCCTCTAACAACAGATCCTGGGAGCTGCCTTTCTCCAACATCTCTAATCTTTCGACGATATCCGTTCTATAGCGTCTGTGCTTGCGACCGGGGTGTGGATCGAGGAGATGGCCACCACCAAGGGTCGCCTGGGGCGACGGACGGCGAAGTATGAACCGATCTCCGCGGACCATGGCTACAGATTGATCTAGTTCTAGTTGCAACCAACCATGTTGCCCAGGATCAATTTGCCTCTCTCCAAGCACCCGTGTTCGAGCCATGACTTCTGAGGACCCGATAAACATTTTTACGGGGACATTATGCTTTAGGGGTGTACCTACATCCTTCAAATGGCGGTAGGAAACGTCACACAAAATGGTCGTGGCGACTACGCCCGGAGCGGCGATCATATCTCCTCGGCTGATATCGTCTTTGTGAATACCGGATAAATTTACAGCAACTCTGCTACCCGGAATTGCCCGATCCAATTTCGTCCGGTGGGTCTGTAATCCACGGATACGGGCCTGACGATCTCCGGGCTGAATTTCAACAAGATCACCAACGTCAAGATGTCCACCTGACAAGGTGCCGGTGGCGATGGTACCGAAACCCGGGAGGGAGAAAACACGATCGATCGGTATCCTCGGCCGTCCGTGATCGGGCTTTGGTTCGATATCAAGAAGGCGGACATAAATCGCCTCGCGAATTGCTTCGATGCCTTCACCGTTTTTACTCGACAAAGGTACTATTGGGGAGTCTGCGAGAACGGTTCCTGTCAATGACTCTTCTAGATCCAAAGTCACAAGTTCAAGCCAATCGGCATCGTCGACCAGGTCCACTTTGGTTAAAGCAACTACGCCCCCTTTGACTTCCAGCAGATCAAGAATGGCAAGATGCTCGGTAGTCTGGGGCATCACCCCCTCATCGGCGGCGACTACGAACAAAGCCATATCTATGCCGCCGACGCCGGCCAACATATTTTCTATGAAATCACGGTGGCCTGGCACATCAACGATGCCGACCTCAGTGCCATCTGGAAGAGATAACCAAGCGAACCCCAGATCGATTGTCATCTCCCGCTCTTTTTCTTCCTGCAGGCGATCGGGATCGATGCCGGTCAGGGCACGTACCAGCGAGGATTTGCCGTGATCGACGTGGCCCGCAGTGCCTATAACGTACGTCACTCTTCACGTACCGGCACAAGAGCTGGCTGCCGTCTGGTGTCAGGATTGTGGGCGATCGCCTTCTCGACCTCCTCAAGCAGTATACGAGGCCATTTCTTCATGGCCTCAGCCTGAGCAGATTGAACTCGCCATAGAGTGTCCTTGTCCTGCTCTATTAGCTCGACCGTTTGCGACAGTTCGTGAATCTGCTCAAAGATTTGCTTCTCTCGTCTTTGAGCGCCAGACCACCGTTGATCCTGGTCAACCTCGAAATTTCTTCTCTGTTTCTCATTCTCCGCCACAAAATTATCCCAAAGCGTCTTCATGCGATTCGCCTCGACTCGAGTCAACTCCATCGTTTCATTCTGGCGTGTCTCCATCTGCTTTTGCCATTCTTCCATGGTTTGAACAGCCATTTTTGAAACCTTGTATTGTTCCGAGAATTTGACCCAGTCACCCGCATACCGATCCATCGATTCCTGGTGCTCTTCCATCGACCGTTTCCAGCTATTTATCTTCTGATCACGTTCGAATTCACCAGCCTGAATGTTCTCTGTCCATTGACCGACGCTCTGTTTTAGTTCGGCGACAGCGTCCGTCAGTTCTTGAACGGTCGCCTGGGCTCTTGTTAGTCCGTAACTAGCTCCATCGAGCCGTTGTTCCATGGATTCAATACGTTTGCTGCGTTCATTAAACCCGGCCTCCAGTTTCCCGAGAGCATGGGTGTTTGCGTTGTTAGCCTCTTCCAGAAAACCCAGCTCGCGGTTCTTATCTTCGAGATCGCCGTCAATCTTGGCAAATCTCCCCTGAGCGTTGCCAATCAAACCGGATAAACGAATTTCTTCCGCTAAGCGGTGTTCCATCTCTTCCTGCAAAGGTCTGATGGGCGTTAGTTCTTTTCGAATATCTGAAAACTCTCGCTGGTAAGTCTCGTGTTCCAGTCGCCGTACCTTCTCGATCTCATCTTGGCCAAGGACTCTGCGTTCATCGTATTGCTCGATAAGCTTGACCAGTTCATCCTTAAATTGCTGTAATTGTTCGTCGACCCGGGCAAGCCTGGCTAATTGCGATGCTGTGGCAGAGAGGCGGTTCTCCAACTCCTGGATCACGCTATCCTGGCCTTCGATAACACGCTTCTGCTGAGAAACCTGGCGCTCAAGTTCGGAGAGACGTTTACCATTTTTACGTCGTTCCTCATCGAACCACTCCAAGCGATTGTTCAATTGTTCAAGGTCGTTGCTGCTGCTATTTGCTTTTTTCGCCATCGATTTCACTCCAATCAACTAGTGGGTTACAACGGCACGTTGCTGAAAAATAAGACCGGGGCATTATAGCCCGCCAGTTAAGTAGAGACGAACCGGGGGTCCATCACAAATAACTCTCTAACAACTTCGCCAACCGGCTTTCCCGTTCTATAATTGGGATAATGAAAGTTGGTATTGATAGTCGTCTTCCGTACTATCAGATGGGCGGCATAAGCCAGTATGTACTCTATCTTCTTCACGCGCTGGCGGAGATAGACAGAGATAGTAGTTATACGGTTTATCACAGCAGGAAAGACCCAAAGAGCTATCTGCCAGAAGTTGCACTTAATTTCAAACGGAGAAAGCTGTATACACCAAGCCATCACCGGCTGGAACGATGGGCGCTGGGCGCCGAACTTCTGCTCCAGAATCTTGATCTATTCCACAGCCCAGACTTCATCCCTCCCGCCTTCGGAGCAAGAAAGAGGATAATAACCGTTCACGATTTAAACTTCGTGCACTATCCGGAGTTTCTAACGACTGAAAGCCGGCGATATTATCTTGATCAGATAGAGTGGGCCGTAGGAGAGGCGAATCACATTATTGCAGACAGCAATAGCACTCGAAAGGATCTGGTCGACATCCTCGGTGTAAGCGAAGAGATTGTAACAACCGTCTATTTGGCTGCAAATCCGATCTACCACGGAACTAGGACGCCCGATGAGATCGAGACGGTCCTAAAACGCTACGAATTGCCCGAGGGGTTTCTTATTTTCGTCGGAACGATCTCCCCGCGCAAGAATGTGCATCTGTTATTGACTGCCTACGAAAACTTGCTGACAGCATCGCGCGTGGATGTACCTTTGGTGCTCGTAGGAGCGAGAGGGTGGCTTTCAAAGGATATCTTACAAGAGATCGACAAACAGAGTATTCGATCGCACGTGCGCCACCTAGATAGCGTGACAGATCATGAATTGTCCTGCCTTTACACGGCTGCGGGTGTTCTTGCTTTACCGTCATACTATGAGGGTTTTGGTCTTCCTGCTCTTGAGGCGATGCACTGTGGCTGCCCAGTTATATCTAGTAACCGCGGTTCGCTGCCAGAGATCGTTGGCGAGGCTGGTCCATTGCTGGAACCCGATGACGTCGACAGCTGGATTGAGTCAATCGGATTAATACTGGCGGATTATTCATTGAGGAAACGAATGAAAAGTACCGGGTATTTGCAAGCAGAGAAATTCACCTGGCGCCGAACAGCAGAAGAGACGCTGGAAATCTACCGTCAGGTATCCGAATAATTCGCATGTTGCAGGACGAATAAGATTTTACGTGCACCGAATTCTTTTACTTACGCCTGAATTACCCTATCCCCCAGAACAGGGAGCTAGCCTTCGAAACCTCTACATTCTTCAGGGGTTGGCTCGGTGCTACGATGTTTCATTACTCAGCGCCAGCAGCTCCGAAGGTGTGAGAGAAGGCCTAGACGAGTCTCCGTTGCATGAGGTATGTCCCGATGTCCGTGTTGTCTATGTACCGCTTCGATCGCGTACCCGTCGCATGTCAAAACTCTTTTCAGAGAGGACTCCAGATATCGCCAATCGGTTTCAGAACGCGTTATATGAAAATGCACTTTCGGAGTTTCTGCTTAACGGTGGACACGGAGATGAGGTGCCCGGGCGTTTTGACGCTGTTCAGATAGAAGGACTCGAATTAGCGCACGCGATACGGATCATCCGCAAACATAGCCCAACGACCCGAATATTATTTGACGCCCACAATGCCGAGACGGAATTGCAAAGACGCGCCCTCCACACTGATTTATCGAGCATGCGCCGCTGGCCTGCCGCTGCCTATTCCTATATTCAGACGCACCGTTTAAACCGATATGAGGCGTGGGCCTGTCAAAGTGCGGACTGGGTGACATCGGTAAGCGAAAGCGACGCCAAGTATCTCTCAAGATATATCCCAACTCAGTCGCTGTCTGTTATTCCAAACTGCATAGATGTCGAGGAATATAATGAATCAAAGAATAGCGGTGTTGAGACATTTGATCTTCTATTCACGGGAAAGATGGATTATCGACCAAATATCGACGCTGTACTCTGGTTTGCTAGAGAAATTTGGCCGATAATACTGGAGAAGCGACCAGAGACCACCTGGGCCATTGTTGGAAAGAATCCGCACTCGAGGCTTGAGCGGCTGCGCTCCAGCCCCGGTGTAACGGTCACCGGATATGTTGACAGGGTGCAACCCTATCTCGCCGGCGCAAAGGTGGTCGTTTTGCCGTTGCGAATGGGCAGCGGAACCCGCCTAAAACTACTAGAAGCCCTAGCAAGTTCCAAGGCAGTTGTAAGCACTGCGCAGGGCGCTGAAGGATTTCCCGGCATTGGTGCTGAGGCGATCGAGATAGAGGATGAGCCTGAACAGTTTGCGAGTTCAGTCTTATCGTTATTAGATCATCAAGACAAAAGGGATCAACTCGGCACTACGGGGCGTAGGTATGCAGAAGATTATGATTGGCGTCGGATTATTCCTCTATTTGAGGATGTCTACAAGACGCTACTGAGAGCGAGTTAATCGGGCACTAGACAATAACCGGATTTTTCTCGCACCGGCTAATAAGCTCATTGCCATCCTCGGTCACCAGAACAAGATCCTCGATTCTAACGCCTCCCCAACCGGAAACGTATATTCCTGGTTCGATTGTGACCGTGGCGCCTTCAGGTATTAGTTCATCGGCCGCCAACGCGGATAGTCTTGGTTGCTCATGGACATCGATGCCAATGCCGTGCCCTAACGAATGGCCAAACTCTTTCCCATATCCAGCGTTGTTAATAACATCTCGCGCTAGCTTATCGACATTCTCTCCACTGATTCCTGCTTTAAGCCCGGTTATCGACGCCTTGTGCGCATCTGATACGATGCCGTAAATCTCCACAAAACGTGAATCATGGCCCTCTCCAATGAAGAATGTCCTGGTTAGGTCACTATTGTAACCGTTGACTCTCGCCCCCATATCTACGATCACTGGCTCTCCATTCTCAATAGATTTATTCGAAGGATTATGGTGGGCCATCGCGCCGTTGGCTCCAGAGGCGACGATAATGGGAAAAGCCATACCATCGGCGCCAGCTTCCCTCATCAACAACTCCAACTTCCATGCCAATTCACGTTCGCTCATTCCGGGCCTGATAATGAATCGCACCTGCTCCATGGCCTGATCGGTTATGGCTGCCGCCGTTCTAATCCTCTCTATCTCTTCTTCATTCTTAGTCCTACGGAAAGGGGTAACGGCATCATCGAGCATGATCCATTCGATTCCGTCAATACTCTGCAGTTCGGCAAATTGAGTGAGTGTGATCCTGTCGGGTTCCAGTCCGATTCTCTTGATGCTGTCTCGAACGAGAAAGCCCGGCCACTCTTTTTTTTGATTCCTTCCGAATTGCTCGAGTGCGAAATCTGGCGCTTGGTTTCTTGCTTGCTCCCAATAACGCGAGTCAGTACCAAGAAGGGCAGTCTTCTCGGAGATGAGCAGCCACCCCGCAGATCCTGTGAAACCACTTATCCATCGCCGATTAGAGCTACTCCCAATTAATATGGCATCTACTTCCCATTCCTCGAGCTTTGACCTGACGTCATCGATTCGTTTGGAGTATTGGCTAGTAGTTGATTTCATCGTTCCTCTCGTGAAAACGAGTTTATGAATTATGACGAATCTCTTCGCTCATTATCTTGTGTAGGATGGCGCTCATCGTCGCATACGTCGGATCCATACCGAAATAGGACAAGTTTTGGGCGCCCAGATTCTTGCCCTTACTGAATGGAGTATCAGAAGCATAGTGGAGTACACCGATGGGGAAGGGCGCACCGTACAGATTGACTAGTTCATTGCGTGGAAAACGTTGAGGCCGCGTCATCTCGTAAATACTGCTCAAAAACGGCCCGGTTTCCATTTCGATAATGGTATAACCCTCTTGATAGAAGACATCCATATAGCTTTCGTTCTGAAGAAATGTTCCTAAAGCTGACGTAGCCTTTTGATTGTCCATGACTGCGCCGTAAACAAGGTACGGGGCAACGTCGACAGCTCCAAGGCAGTTATCAAAGAGGTAGGTGTTTTCTGACTGCTCATCGTGAACGACGTTCGGTATCATGACGTCCCCAATACGGCCGTTCAGGGTGGCGGCTTTGCCCATAATGAAAACACCTCGGATGTCGGCGATATTCCGAGCGACCTCTGAGAGCACCAAATACGCCGCCATTCCAAGCGGAAAATCAATATTGATTATCAACGCCTCACTATTGCGAAGCGATTCAACTCCTGGCAGTTGTAGACGGGGATCGAGGCGCTCAGGCTGGAGGTTACTCATCTTTACAACCTGTACCTCAACATCAAAGACATGTCGGCTGGGCGCTCTTGTGATGCCAAGAGATTCCTCGTGCTGAATTCGATCGGTGGCAACTTGGGGATGGATTGCCTCGAATTTTTTCAGGGCGTAGTAGAGGAAATTCTCTCGGCTGCTGGGAACGTTGCGCTCCAGAATGTCAGAATACTCACCCTTTAAATCCGAAGAGCCTCTAGCCTCGATGAAGCTGACTAGATCGGCCTCGCGCACTAATGCAAATCCTGAGAGAAGGTTTGCCAGGCTGTGGGTATTGCTGGAGACGAAATATATCGGGTGATCTTCGAAATGGATTTCGGGAACGACATCGCAAACATGGTTCCACCAGCGCCTCGTTGCTCGCCGGTAGTCAGTAAGCGATCCCGCTAATAATCTTACAGAAAGTGATTGCTTCTTCTGAGCGATAGTGAGCAAATTACTCGATAATCCTTCTCCCCAGATAGAGCAAAGACGATCGAGATCTTCCATGGGAATCTCGCTTAAATTGCTCAATCTCTCCAGCATGTGCTCAGATTGGTTCAGATCTGAGCTACTAGAAAGCAGCTGAATGATGGCAGGTTTTCCCAGAATCTGATGCAACTTCCTTCTTTCAATCTGATAAGCGGTCAGAGAAGGAATCATATCGTCGATATCGGAGCGGCTTGCAATGTAGACCGCGATGGTTTCGTTGCCATCGAAGAAGTAATATCGACGACGCCCGACGGCGTTTACAGCTTCCCATGCTTCAACGTCGAGATAACCATGATCCGCAAATACTTGCTCCGACTGGCCCATTACGACAAGACGGGCACGGCTTAGGCAAGCTGGCATGCGTAGAAGGACGTAGATAAAAGCCGCCATGTCCGGCGTAGGATCTTTGGCACTTACATGGAGGGCGGAATTAATTCGTGTATGTGCCTCGATAAGTGTTTTTATCTGGACTTCTTCGGTACTCCGGAGCAGGGAGTAATACGTCCGAATATAGAGGGCTAATTCGTCGCTTCTACGACTGGGTATTGTCCGATCCATCTTATTAGTCTGTTCTAAATTGCTACTCTACCTGAATATGCCCATCACCAGGTTCGACTTCTCCGATAATCTTAGCCGCCGGGTATAAGTCTAGGAATATACCGGTTGAGTCCGGTGGTACGGCTGCCAGGAGCCCACCGGAGGTCTCGGGCGTCCAGAGGATATCTTGATCAACTTCAGAGATACCCTTGCCGAAGGATACCCATGGCGAGAAATAGCGCTTGTTGTTATGCGTACCACCTGGAATTTCTCCTGCAAGACCGTAGCGCCTTGTTCCAGGGAGCATATTAAGATTATCGCTGAATATCTTAAGATCAACACCGCTCAGGTGGGCCATTTCATGAGCGTGGCCTAAGAGACCGAAGCCGGTAACATCAGTCATGCTTATCACGCCAGCAGCATCCGCTGCTTCAGCCGCTTCATGGTTCAGCAGCTTCATGCTGCGCACAGCCTCCGCGACGTGTTCGTCGTCTGCCTGTCCACTCTTGAGTGCGGTGGTTATGATTCCTGTTCCAAGCGGTTTTGTGAGGATAAGCATGTCTCCAGGTTTGCTTTTTCCCTTGGTTTTGATCCTTGCCAGGTCGACCATTCCAGTTACGGCTAAACCGTACTTCGGTTCCTTGTCCAACACACTATGGCCGCCAGCAACGACGGCACCCGCTTCCGCAATTTTCTCCGCACCACCACGCAGTATTTCTCGTAGATAATCAAGGCTAAACCCGCTGGGAAATGCTACTAGATTAAGGGCAAACAGAGGTCGCCCGCCCATAGCGTAGACATCGGATAGGGCGTTGGCAGCGGCGATAGCACCAAAATCGTAGGGATTATCCACTACAGGTGGGAAGAAGTCAGTCGTGGTAACAAGCGCGCATTTATCGTCCAGACGATAGACAGCCGCATCGTCGGCCGATGCTAGACCGACCAACATGTCGGGATGGTCTTCCTCCTTGAATAATTCTCTTAGTGGCTGTAGCACGTACGCCAGATCGGCCGGGCCGAGCTTAGACGCTCAACCGGCGCAAGACGCCAGGCTAGTCAACCTTATCTCTTTGCCGCTTTGGATCATTAACGAACTACCTTCAGTGTGTGGTATAGATCAACGATTGGTCGACGACCAGTATACAGGAGGGCTCCGGATGGGTAAAGTAGTCTAGATGCCAATTGACGTCGCCTTTCGTGGTTACTATAATCCCCGGTCGATGACAAAATTACCCCGTTTGCTTAAGGTCGAAGAGAAGGCCCAGGATCTGCTCGAGAGATCGATCAGCCGATTGCTAGGTGAATCAACCCTGCCAAGGGAACTCGCAAGGAAGCTGGTCACTCAGGCTGAACTGAGTCAGTATCACGGCCAAGTCTGCGATCGCTACTGGGTCCTCCTCTCACCAGGCGAGATGGAGGTTCTTCTGGGCGCGTCAACCCTCCTTGAAGACGATCTCTCCCGTTTTCTGACCAGTTATGTAGAAGACGCCGACCTTTCGCTTCTCGGTCCTATCAGAGTGATTTTTGTCCCTGATGAAGGTACTGATCCAAGCAATCGCTTAATTGTGCCTGGTTGTGGCATCTTTCAAACAGATAGCACTAAAGCGATGGAGGCTATTGATAACGAATCTTTGTTCGACGATATGAGAGCCCTCGATGCGTTCCTCATTGACGGTACCAGGCATATTCCATTAGATCGACCAACCTCCTCGATAGGACGCCACCTCGAAAACGATATTGTTGTCGATTTTAATACCGTCAGCAGACGCCACGCGCAGATTCGTTGGCGCCATGGAAGGTTTGTAATTCATGATCTGGGAAGCAAGATCGGAACGAAGATAAACGGGATGACATCGCGCGAGAGTGTTTTGAGCCCAGGGGATGTGATAACCATTGGGGAGCATTCCTTTGTCTATGGTGAAGGACTGACGCCACCCGAGCATGAGATGCGGTTCGACCTTGCGGGCAGTGGCACAACGCAGGCGTTGGACAACGAGATTTCATGAGCCCGCCGGTCTTTCTTCTTATTCTACGTCTGACCGGAGCACTATTATTGCTCTGTTTTCTGGGAGTTATAGCCTGGTTTATATACCGGGATATCCAGCTTGTGACTATGCAAACCGGTTACCAGGCAAAGCCGCAGGGAACCCTGCAGGTCTTGTCAAGCGATACAGATACGGTAGAGGATGGCGAGGAATTCTCTCTCTCCATGGTAAACAGCATCGGCCGCGCCCCAGTAAATGTTATCGTGCTTGATGACGAGTTCACCTCTAGTAGACATGCACTGGTAACATGGAGTGGAGAGCAATGGATGGTCGAAGATGTCGGGAGCAGGAACGGAA
This sequence comes from Promineifilaceae bacterium (SeqCode), assembly GCA_049650305.1. Taxonomy (GTDB): domain Bacteria; phylum Chloroflexota; class Anaerolineae; order Promineifilales; family Promineifilaceae; genus UBA11865. The sequence goes on along the minus strand of JBARZW010000175.1, from coordinate 60,241 downwards.
CCCTGCTTAATGATTTGCCAGTTGACAGTCAGACAGTTATGGTTTCGGGTGATATACTGACTGTAGGCCAGACACGATTTCGGCTCGATAGTTAATCAAACGTAATTCCTTACTATTTGGATTTCCTTTTTGCGATCTATCTGAATGGATAGGCCAATGCAGAAAAGGCGAGTACGGGCTGCTCTTTTGACTAGATAGGGACACGAACGGAGATATATGTAATGGGTTTTCATGGAGGCGGTTGGTGGGCATTTCTCAGTCACGATGAGAAACAGAGTACCCAAGTAAATAGGCAGCTTCTCAGGCGGGTCTGGGCCTTTGCCAGACCCTATTGGCCGAAGGTGATCGGCCTCTTGGTGACGATTTTCTTGATATCTGGCATATCGCTTATCCCGCCACTATTGTTCAAAAGCCTGATCGACAACGCGATCCCCAATCGGGATGTCGCCCTGCTTAATACGCTGGCGCTTGCCATGATCGCCATACCGCTGATCAATGGTGTTATTGGTGTAATTCAGAGACGTCTGAGTGCCGAAGTTGGGGAGGGCGTGATCTATGATTTGCGTCGCGCCTTGTACAACCACATGCAACATATGTCGCTCCGCTTCTTTACCCAAACCCGAACGGGTGAATTGATGTCGAGGCTGAATAACGATGTCGTTGGCGCGCAGCGAGCCGTCAGCGGCACTCTCATAACCATCGTCTCGAATATTGTCTCACTAGTTGCTACCCTGGCGATAATGTTCGCCCTCGAATGGCGCTTAACCCTTCTGGGACTGGCGATTCTGCCCTTATTTGTATTTCCAGCCAGGCGAGTTGGTAGGAAACTGCGCGATATTCGTCGCAAGTCAATGGAGCTAAACGCCGAGATGAATGCTGATATGAATGAGACCCTAAATGTGAGTGGGGCTCTCCTGGTCAAGTTATTTGGGAGGGAAGAGACGGAAATAGAGAAATTCGCAGATCATGCCGCCGATGTCCGTGATATCGGCATCCAGTCGGCCGTCATCAGCCAATGGTTCTTCTTAGCTCTCGGCGTCGTGACGGCGATCGGTACGGCTGCTGTCTACTGGGCTGGTGGGCACATGGTGCTTCAGGGTACGCTAACCATTGGTACAATCGTCGCCTTTTCCGCATACCTCACCCGGCTGTACGGCCCCCTTATGTCACTCACTAACGCTCCTATCGAATTCGCCCAGAGCATGGTTAGCTTCGAACGCGTTTTCGAAGCTCTTGACATACCGGTTGAAATTGAAGTAATTCCTGGTGCGAGAGCACTCGATACAGCGTCGGGTAGGATTGAATTTGAATCGGTTTGCTTCACATATACGGAAGGGGAAGACAGCACTCCAGCAGGTTTGAATGAGATAACCCGATTTGGGTGGGGCGCAGACCAGAGGGCGCTGCTCAGGCGAGGAAAACAAGCTGACGGCTCATCAGGATCCGATGCGGATTCTTCAAACGGAAGGCAGTTGAAGCGATGGGCATTAGACGATATTAGTTTTTCCATGCAGCCGGGGCAATTAGTCGCCCTCGTTGGACCAAGCGGCGCGGGCAAGACCACCATCACCTATATGATTCCGCGCCTTTATGATCCTACATCGGGACGAGTCACTCTCGACGGACATGATTTGAGGGATCTAACCCTTAATACTTTGTCTGACAATATTGGTATGGTTACACAGGACACGTATCTATTCTTTGACACAATTGCGGCCAATTTACTCTACGCCAAACCAGATGCGACCAAGGAGGAGATGATCCAGGCAGCGAAGGCAGCCAACATCCATGATTTTGTCGGCAGTTTGCCCGATGGTTATGACACTGTTGTTGGTGAAAGAGGTTACAGGCTGAGTGGAGGGGAGAGACAGAGGATCGCCATCGCCCGAGTAATCTTGAAAGATCCGCGCCTTCTCGTCTTGGACGAAGCTACTTCCCATCTTGACTCGGTGTCCGAAGCCCTTATCCAGGACGCTCTGCAAAGAGTTATGCGTGGGCGTACGAGCCTCGTCATAGCACACCGCCTCTCGACCATACTTGCAGCCGACCTCATCTTGGTGATGGACGGTGGACGTCTCGTTCAGTCAGGCACGCATGACGATCTCATGGGGAGTGACGGTCTTTATAAGACCTTATACGATACGCAATTCAGATTCGAGACGAATTCAGGCGGCGACCAGCCAGAAAAAATCGTAGGGGTCGAAAGTTAGGTCAAAGCGCCCTGTGCTATTGGGACGGAATTCTCTGCCGGAGACAACATCCCGGATATATGATGCCTGATCGAAGCCAATTGCTTCAGTACCGAGGGTGATCCTTCGCTTTTTGGGCGACACATTATGCAGACAGAGCACGCGAGAGCTGTCTCCCTTCCGGGTTCGCAAGACTGCAAACAAGGATTGGTTTATCTTGAGCACCTGTTGGTCGCCGAAAGGGTCGAACGCGCTGATTCCTGCCCGGCACTTCAGCAGTCGTATGTATCCATGGAAAACATGATGCCGTAGAGAACTGGAGTTCGACAACTCCTCTTCCAGGTTTTTTCGATCCAGTTTCTCTCTATTGATCGTCCGTGGTCGTCCACTAGCTTCGGCGCCCTCATTCCAACCTCTTGAGCCGACAAGGCTGTGGAAATAGATGCCGGGTAAGCCCTTCAATGCCAGCATTATCGCCTGGGACGCGAGGAATCTCTTCGAAATGAGCTCGCTGCTTTCCTGGACATGGCCTAGTGGACCGAGGGCGTCCAGGTAGTTCATATTCAGTTCGTAGGGGCTTCGCGAGCCGTCCGGATTACTCTTATAAGAGACATATCCACCAAGGGATTCTATGTGGCTAGCCATCGCCTCGAAAGCATCCTTGCCCAGTAGGTCTCGCGCCGGCAACACCCCGATCCCGTCATGGGAGGCAGTAAAATTGAAGAAAGTGGTCTGGTCTGATGGAGCTGAGAGTGAATCTGCCCATTCTGACAAGGCGGTTGCCTGTCCGCAATGGAATGTGTGAAGCAGTAATGGTGGCAGAGTGAAGTTATAAACCAGCTGCGCTTCGTTGTTGCCATCGCCGAAGTAGGAGACGTTATCCTTGTGAGGTACATTCGTCTCTGTAATCAGGGACACGCCCGGTGCAACCATGTCTAGCACGCTCCGGAACAACTGAATGACCCGATGCGTCTGGGGCAGGTGGATGCAGCTCGTACCAGGTTCCTTCCAAAGGTAAGCGATAGCGTCAAGCCTGATAAATTCCGCGCCCTTGGAAACGTAGTCCAGGAGAACATCGATGATTTCCAGCAGCACGTCTGGATTACCAAAGTCCAGATCTATTTGATCGGCGCTGAATGTTGACCATACATTCTTTCGACCCGAGCTCGATTCTACTGGAGTTAACAACGGCAAGGCTCGCGGGCGAAATACCGCCGAGAGGTCGGTACCTTCGGGAACTACGATGAAATATTTATGATACGGGGCCACGTTCCCAAGAAAGCCCTGGAACCACTCGCTTCTTGAGGAGACATGATTAATGACGGCGTCAAACATCAGGCGATAGTCTGAGCCGATTTGGGAGATGTCGCTCCAATCACCTAAGGGCTGGTCTACGGCTCGATAGTCGATAACCGAAAATCCATCATCGGACGAAAACGGAAAGAAGGGCAATAAATGTACCGTGCTGATGGAGCCAGCGATATATCTATCAAGAAACGTATTAAGTGACTTCAGGCCAACTATTCCCTCATCTTGGACGATATCAGCATAGGTTATCAATATGGCATCTCTTTCTGTCGCACGGACGCGGTCTCTTCTGATTACGTCGTCTGATGGGTCGCAAGGGGGATTCTTAGGTGCAAATCGCTCCCGAGCGAATCGCTCCAGCAACTTGAGAAGGCGGACCAGAGCCGGTTCAGCTATCTCTTGGCCATATAGATAAGTTAGATGCTCCCGAAGAATTGATACTTCAACGTCCACCAATCTTCACCTTCGTCAAAAATGCCTGGGTCTAATTCGGCAGCAATTGCTGATCAATTCTTGTCCACATTCGCCAATAGAGGTTGTAAATACTTTCTCAGGGCTCTCAGCGAGTAGCGTCGCTGGGCCATTTCATAATTATGTTCGACGAGTCTTAACCTGGCCTCCGGATTCGAGAGGTATTCGAGGGCCTCATCGGCCGCCCGGTTGATAACCTCAGGTGACACTGTGACCAAACCTTGCGAATCTCTTCCCGACAGCTGGCTACCAAGCGAAATTGCGCGAAACCCTGCCTTGGCGATGTCAGCCGTATAAACCGGGTACTCGAAGAGTAGAAATGGAAGCCGGGCCCGAACAGCTTCAAGGAGCTGATTGCCCCAGCCTTCCCAGATGCTTGGATAGGACACAAAATCAGCCATTACATAGGTATCCCAAAGGGAGTATTTCTTGACGCCATTTTTCTCCGAACGTTTCGCATCCACAGAACCTGAGATGATGATGGCCTCAATCCCTGTCTGGCTTATCTTACGATTGATTTTGTCTATATAAGCTCCGCCAATATCATCCCGGGTATAGCCGGCTAATACCAGTACGATGCGACTGTCTTCTGTGAATACCTGCCCGTTGTACAGACCCTTTTTAATGAGTATTCTGCGTCTTGTTTCCTCTCCTAGGGCCTTAACAAAATCGACAGCCAACTCAATCCCTTTGCGCGATACGACGCGCGTGGCTTGGAGGATTACAATGTCGTTATCGGTTAATCCAATCTGTTTCCTCAAGTCCTGATTGTATTGGTCCTGGTTCCATAGCGGTGCGTCGAAGTCGAATACGTTCGGGATCACTGTCGATCCTATTCCCTTTCTAATGAGCAGCTCATGCTGGGCAAGACTGTTAATAACCGTGTGATGGATCGACGCATCGTGTGGGGGGAGATATTTATCGGCGAGCTCCAACGCTGTAGAAGAAGTTAGACATACACCGGTTGTGCGCTCCCAGTAGAAATCATGATGATGGGCAATGCTTGGTAATCCATAATCGGCTACCAACTTAGCAGTAGCGATGGCTACGGCGGGATTTGCCGCCACCGACCAGATATTCTCGACGATGAGTAGATCTAATTGATGAGCATCCACAAAGTCTCTCAACCTAGCTTCGATTCTGGAAGCTAGAGTAAATAGCTCCTTCCGGTACTCGCTCTCACCTGTCGGCTCCAATTCGATAAAGGTTTGCCGGTAAAGGCTATCGGCCTCCGGCGAGTGGTGAAACATCTCCTCGATCAGTGTGCCGGACTCGGCGCCAAGATATCCGCCGGTAAGATAAACTTTGTGTCCAAGCTCTTCTAGGACGATCTTCCATTTGTCTATCTCGAGGGAGACGCCGTCTGTGTCGCCAATTTTATAATGGATAATTCCTATTCGCATCGGATTATTCCTCTCAATATTGGATCAAAGGATGGGTGCCGGGTATCGGGTGCAGCAATCGAACCTGTGATCGAAGGCAGTGGTTAATCACCCGAGAGGCTGGTAATTAGCCGGAGCGTGATGATCTCGAAGGGATTGATAGATAGTTCAACGCAACTTCCGTCCATATCGATACGCTCAATGTCAAGTTCCAGCAGATCTGTTCGCCAAACCGATACCATGGGAAAGATGCTTGCCAGCTGTACCTTTCCCCTCTTCCGCATAGATTCATATAGCCTGATGATGACCCCATTTCCATCTTCTGCCCGTTTGATCGTCTCAATGATCACGTTGTTTGAGGAGCTGCTTATGATCGATCGACCATCCAAACGAGATTTGGGGGACCCAACGGCACGGCTATTATTATCGATCAGATAAGAGAAGGGTGGATCGTTAAATCCATAGGCCGCTGCCAATGTTGATTCGTCCAAAGAGCCAGTGTGTGGGAGGAGAGCGTAAGCAAATTCGTGATGGCCAATGTCAGCCTGTGGATCGGGGTCAGTGGTTCCCCTAAGGAGGGTTAACCTGATTACGTTGTTGTGAATGTCATGACCATATTTGCAGTCATTAATCAATGTGACGCCGTATCCTCCCTCGCTAAGATCAACCCATTTATGAGCACAGGTCTCGAATCGGGCCCAATCCCAGCTTGTATTCTCATGCGTCGGCCGTTGCACATGGCCCCACTGTATGTCATACGATGCGAAAGGTGAGAGAATCTCTACGGGAAAGGCGACTTTGAGAAAGGTATGCCTTTCTCTCCAGTCAACTTCGGTATCGAATACGAGCAATGGGCTATCGCGATAGAGCGAGATCCTCTGGACCATATCGCTGGCGAAAAGCCGCCGGTGTATTTCGATTGTAGCTCGTAACGGTCCGTCATCTTTGACAATAACCGAGGAAGCGGGTTCAGCCGGCCACAACTTATCGTCATAAAAGATATCTATATCCCAGGCGTCTGGAACCCTGGGTCTGTCCTCGAACAATTGAAATTGATTGGCGATTTCGCCGGCCGGAATGACCTCTCTAGCATGTTTCTTGTCGAGAATACGTTTGATGTCACCGTTTTTATCAAGCTCTACACGCAAAAAGTTGTTCTCAAGTAGACGAGAGGTGACAACCAGAGCGTCGGATGATGATTTCCTAGAAGGTAATTTCCTATTTCCGGGGCATAGCGGCGTAATGCTATAGGGGGCAAGGATGCCCGGGTCGATCAACCATCCATTTTCGACTTTCTGATTGGGGATGGCAGCTATCCAGTCGGCTACCGAGCCCGATTCAGCTTCACCCTCAGTGGAAATCGTTACCGGATGTTTCTGAGCAAAGGGCGACGCGTTGACTAGTAGGACCGGACAACTTGTATCGACCATTAAGGAGAGTGCAGCGAGGGCCTGATCGAGTAACGACCCAACTTGCGAAGAAAGCTCCTCGTATTGTTCGCTGGATTCTGCGTAAACCTGACCGATGCTACTTCCAGGAAGGATGTCGTGGAATTGGTTTAGACATAGCAGTTTCCAGGCTGCTATCAATTCCTCACGAGGATAGTGATATTCATTCGAAAGAACTGATACCAGCGTAGCCGCGAATTCAGTATCGTGCAGCAAAATCTCGCTCTTGCGATTAGCCCGCTTGATTCGGCTTTGGGTCGTGTAGGTTCCCCTATGGTATTCGAGGTAAAGCTCCCCTTTCCAAGTTGGAAGTTGGTCCCCAACCGCTCTCTCAAGCTCTTCGAAGAAACCATTTACGGTTCCGAAACGGACTCGAGGCGCCCCCGGAAACGCGTCCAGGAGCTCGATATTTTCGATCATTTCGGGTGTTGGTCCGCCACCACCATCACCATAGCCATAGGCCATTAAAAGGGGTGGGGGCTCTCCCGGCTTTCCCAAATCCTTTTGTTGAAAATTGGTCCAAGTGCTCAAGATCTGTCCGGGCGATGCATCGGCGTTGTAGGTGGCTACCATGTCACTATCCGGTTGCTTTGTTGGACTGAAGTGGGTGAGTACTTTGGTGCCATCAATACCTTCCCACCAGAACGTGTCATAGGGGAGGCGGTTATATTGATTCCATCCTAGCTTGATCGTAAAAAAGTATTTTAGACCGGCTTGCTGGACAAGTTGTGGAAGATTCGCTGTGTACCCAAAGATGTCTGGCAACCACAATACCGGTGACTCTTTCCCGTCGCCGAAATGATCGCGAAAGAATGTTCTTCCCAAAATCAGCTGTCGAACTAATGACTCTGCACCTGTTAGGTTACAGTCCGCCTCGACCCACATTCCGCCGATAAGTTCCCATTGACCCGCCTCTACAAATTTTTGCGCATCTTCAAACAATCCTGGGTAGTCTTGCCGAACGTAGTCATACAACTGCGGCTGGCTTTGAGTAAACCGGAACTCTGGGTATTCCTCCATCAAACGAATCATATTGGCGAAAGTCTTGCCTATCTTCCGCCTCGTTTCTCCCAACGTCCACAGCCAGGCCACGTCTAAGTGAGCGTGACCTACAGCTGTGATGTCGACATTTAGGGGATGACCGGACCGATCTACAGCCTCTTTTAGTTCACTCAGGGCGCCAGGGATACTGGCGTAGAAGCGATCGTCGATGGGTGACCTCGTATCAAGCGACAGGAATGCCCTATCCAATGCATTGATGAGGTTGTGACGCACAGGGTTATCTTCAGTGAGGTGTTCGGCGATTCCCAGAGTGACTCGAGCGATGGCGATGAAATCACGCAGCGGGCCATGAATCTGCACCACCCAGCACCGATCCATCTGCAGCCGGCTTGTATTCGGCTGTCTCGTACCACCAGTCCAACCATATAGAAGCAAATCGTGCGCTTGTCCGTCACAGTACCGCGCCGGTAGCAATACTTCTTGGTGGTGGCGGTCGCAAGCGGCGAGTCTTTTCTGATCTACATATACCATCGCTTCTGGATGGCTAAAATCACCTGCTTCACCGATAGGTAGGTATAAGGCGAATGAATCTCTACTGCTTGCCGGGGTTGGGAATGAAAAAGATGAGTGAAGCAGGAAACTTGTCGATGGACCCAACCAATAGTCGCCAGGCTCTATCCGCTTCCACTCCAACTGGTTTGTATCAGATAGCGCCGGTGGATTTGGTGTTGGCTCAGTCAGCTTGAGGTAGTTAAAAGAAGCGATCTGCCTACGCTGACGGTAGACTAGAGGGCCAATTAACTCGAGGCGCTTCCGTAATTTCTGAGAGGTCCAGCGTTTCTGGTGACGCATCTAATTTATACTTAGAGATTTCATGAGCCACGTAATGAGGAAAATCGAAGATGAAGGTCGTCGTATTCGCCTTAAGAAATCTATTCGCCTTGCGAAATCCGGCTGAAGTCCAGTCTGAATTCGTTAAACTTGCCTGGCTTATATTCTCTGACCTGTTTCTTTTGCAAAGAAGTGAATTTTCTCCTCATTGAACGCAAGATGGATGCGTTGGCCAGGACCTACTCTAGGTTGGGTTGGAGCAACGATCTTCATAATTTGACTATCTAGTTCTATAGCGACGATTTGGTGTGACCCTTGTGGTTCTGTTACCAAACAGTCTGTCGAGAAAGTCGCTCCTTCTGGAGAATCAGCAAGATCGATATCCTCTGGTCTGACTCCGATTACAAGATCTTTGGTCCCATGCTCCAATATTTGGCCGGCACGAACCTGATCCAACTTGAAAGTGAAATGTGGGTTCTGAATGAAGTAATCGCCGTTAACTCCCACTAGCTCTACGTCAAGAAAGTTTGTACATGGCGTGCCGATGAATCCGGCGACAAATATGCTGGCGCTCTGATTGTATACATCTTCTGGAGTGCCAATCTGCACTATCTCGCCTGAGCGCATCACGACGATCCGATCAGCCATGCTCATGGCTTCTGATTGATCATGGGTCACAAATACGGTAGTTGCCTCGGTTTTTACATGGATCGCTTTTAGCTCGGTCCGCATCGATCCCCTGAGCTTAGCGTCAAGATTTGACAGGGGTTCGTCCATGAGAAAAACCTTGGGTTTGACGGCAATGGCTCTGGCAACGGCAACGCGTTGCTGTTGACCTCCTGATAGTTGTGACGGATAGCGTTCCAAAAGTTCATCAATGTTGGTCATTGCCGCCACATCGTTGACGATGCCGTCTATGCTATCTTTTTTCATTTTCTTCAGCTTAAGAGCGAAGGCGATATTGTCATAGACTGTCATATGAGGCCAGACAGCATAATTCTGAAAGATCATGCTGACGTTACGTTTCCTGGGTGGGAGATCGGTGATTTCCTCGCCGTCGATAAATATATAACCTTCGGTGACCTGCTCAAGACCGGCAACCATTCTCATAGCAGTGGTCTTCCCGCAACCAGACGGTCCGAGTAAGACGAGGAATTCGCCATCGTTCACCGTTAATGATAGGTTGTTGACGGCCAATACGTCCTTGCCAAATCTCTTCGTAATATTGTCCAATTCTAATGTTGCCATGGCGATCTCCGTTAGACAGTGACTCCGCCCCACATCTGGTTGATGTATTTGCGAATAAAGAAAGTGAAAATGACAGCTGGAATGGCCATTGCCATGCCGCTCGCTGCGGCTAGATTCACCTGTCCGGTCGTTCCGATTAGTGTTTTGTAGACGACGGCTGCGAAGGTAGGATTAAATTCTGTGAGAATGATCGCCGCTACCATTTCGTTCCAGGCGCCAAGAAAGGCGTACATAGCGCTCGCTGCTAATCCCGGAAATGCCAGCGGCAATGTTACCCGGAGAAACGCCTGCAGCCTGCTGCCGCCGAAGACCTGAACGGCCTCTTCCAGGGCAACCGGAATGCCAAGGAAAATGCTTCCTGTTATCCAGATTGTGAGACCAATTGATCCGACAGAGTAAACCAGGGCTAAGCCAATCGGTATTTCCTGGTCGTAAAAACCCATCCTGGCCAGGATGATTAACATGGGTATGGCAATAGCGACGGCCGGGAACATTCTGACGAAGAGCACACTGAATCTTAAGGCGTTTCTTCCCCTGAAGGCATAACGGGCGAAAGCATATCCAGCCATACCTCCTATACTCAAAGATATGACGACCGTGAACAAGGCGACTTGTAGGCTTCGTATCAAAGCAGGTACAGCATCGCGCGTAATACGGAAAAATACCTTGTAATTCTGCAAGATATCCCTCGTGACCTCGAAGTAAACCACAGCCTCCTGACCTTCTACGTCTACCTTAGCTTCGAGAACTTCGATATGTTCCTGAAGTTCTTCCTCAGACATGAGTGTGTTTAAAAAAGCCTGCATATAGTAGGCCATAGCATCTACGTCGACAGTATCCTGAACGCTTTCGTACTGATCCGTCCGGTCATTGTAGACACTCATCAGGTAGCCGTTTTCGCTAATTCGTAACTCGAATTCGGTAGTGAAATCGGGCAACAAGGGTAGAGGATACTGGTAAGCTTCTCTGGTGGACATGAAGGAGAGAGAGACAATGAAGAAGATCGGGGTGAGGATGATGAGAACAATGCCGGCGACGACGATATACAGTGTCGTCATCCGTATCGCTTTCCGGAGATTAACGCCTTTTCTCGCGCTCATCCGAGTTCCTCCCCAGCTCTCTTAAATGCCCCCGAGACTTGTAGGAAGATAATTGCGGCGATACTGACCATGAAGGACACAATGATTGTGTAGGCTGCGGCCATTTGATAGCTGTTATATAGTCCTGATACCTCGTCGGAGAAGTACACGATGCGCTCAACCAGTACAGGTAACCGGTTAAATCCGAACATTACGACCACAATCAGCCATATCTGGATGGCCGAAATCAGGCGTAGGATCACAGCCGTTGTGATCGTCGCCTTCAACATTGGAATTGTGATCTTCCTGGTAACGGTCCACCAATTCCCGCCGAAGACATAACCGGCCTCCTTCACATCTTCAGGGAGGTTTTGCATCCCGGCAAGTAGAATGATCATCACCGAGGGAATGACAGTCCAGGCGTCTATGAGAATGATGAGCGCTAGATTCTGGATATGGGAGCCGGTGAGATAGTAAATCTTATCTCCCTCGGCCAGGATACCGAGATAAATGAGTAAACTATTCACCCAACCATGGGCGGTAAAACCAGTCTGCCAGGCAGCGGCAATGGCCACGGCGGGTAAGGCCATAGGAATCATGGCTATGAATAGAAAGGCGCTGGAACCTGGAAACTTGGCGTTGATGAGAAAAGCCAGAGCGAGGGCGAAGACGAATTCCAAGGCGACCGAAAAAATCACAATCACCGCGGTGTTGAGCATAGCCGGCCAGAAGGACGGGTCCTCTACCACCATTTGGAAGTTGGATAAAGTAAAACTACCCTCGGTTGTTCTGAAACTGTCGCCTACCAGCTTGAAGACGGGACGGATCCAGAATAAGATGTAATAGATGATGACGGGAGCAATGAGAATATAGGGCGTAGCAGCTCTTAATAGCGCTCGTCGCCCCCTTGGACTGGCAACGCCCGTACCGGGCCGAAACCCTTTCGCATTAGAGACACTGGCCATGGCGTCTACCTTCGAGCTACTTTGATCGGGCAAAAAGGTAGAGTAAGGAGAGAGATCTCCTTACTCTACACAGTAATATCGGATCTAAAGGTTTGACCCTGAGGTTAAGATCCTACTATTTTAGAAGTGCTACGAGAGCTTCGGCAGCGGCATCCAAAATCGTCTGGTCTACCGTGCCATCACCGTTGAGCACCATGTCCACGAAAACGTCATCGAAGACCTGCTTCACGGCGCCCCAATCCTGGTATAGATAGGAGGGCACGCCTGAAACGACACCTTGTTCAAGTACAAGGATGGCCTTGGTGATAACCTCGTCGATGGCCTCTTCACCCATGTAATCGACCGCTTCCTGGACGGGCGGGATGAATCCGCCGGTACCCTTGGCGATCATGACCTGGATTTCGGGCCTGGTTAGATACTCAAGGAAATCAACAGCAAGGTCGTAATTCTCAGAGCCCTTCATGATGCCGTATCCGCTGACGCCGGCTATGGTGCCGATTCCAGCAGGTCCACTAGGCGCTGGCGCCAATGTATAGGCTGTCGGATTCGATGCATAGACCTGTCCGGCTCGGGCGTTGTGGAATACCGTCAACCAGGATTCCTCTCGCATCATGGGATCGACACAACTGTCGATATTGAGTACAGAGGGTACGAAGGCGTCACCCATGGAAGTCCAAACCTCCCAGGCATCGGCCGCTTCCGCGGAGTTGATGTCCGGGAACCCAGCGCCGTAGGAGAGCGCCGTGCCGCCGAACATATAGATCCAGGATTTCTGGGGGATGCCGGTGATGCATAATTTGCCTTCACCCTCACCCTCGGCGATGGCATTGGCCCACTCGGCATACTGTTCCCAGGTCAGATGGTCGATATCTGCTCCCTCAGGGAAGTAGGGCATGGCCTTGTTGTTCGCCAATAACAGGTACACATCGGCGCCTACCGGCAGGAAGTATTGACTACCGTCTCGGTTGGTGTCGGCCTCGAACGCCTCAATAAAGGTCCGGTCTGTCCAACTATCTACTAGATCTGTCAGATCCTCAACGTAACCGGCATCTAGCCAATCTGGCATTTTCCCGTTGTGGGCAGCGATGATATCGGTCGTAACATGATCGGTTTCCTGCTGGATCTGAGCTCTATCGAGTAGTGTGTCATCATCCATGATCTGGAAGATAACATTTACGCCATGCTCTTCCTCGAAAGGCTTGATGATCTCGTTGATGAAATATTCCTGCTCGCGAGCTGGACTAAATAGCCGCGAGGAGAATACCAAAGTTCTGGCCGCTTCAGCCGGAACCTCGACAACAGACTCGACGATGCGGGTAACTTCTACTTCTACTTCCTCAGTTACCGTTTGAACCTCTCCCTCGACAATCCGGGTTACTTCAACTTCTTCCATGACGGTTTCAGTGACCACCCGGGTAACCTCGACCTGTTCTGCCTCCGACGTGCAAGCGGCTAGAACCAGCAAGCTCACCAGAACCAATGACAATAGCAGTATTTTCTTCATTACATCCTCCAAGATGATTATTAAAACTGTCCCTCGTGCCTCGCTTCAACGATAATTGCTCGGACGCAGGGACGATACGACGGTAGTCTCCGGCCCTTCAATCCTATCATTGTCTCTCAAGTCCTCACAAGACCTGTCGATGACAATCAAACAGATACGTGGAATCGGAAGGCACACCGTCTATTCAAATTCAATACGAACTCACTGCATACGCACCTCCTAATTACCTCTGTCTCTTTCCAACCTCCAAGAATGGAGCAGGCGCCAGGTAAGTGTCCTGTCCCAGCTGCCTTCCCACTCTTGGCTGTAGAACTCCAGAAGATGAAAAGTATCGGCGACAAAAGGCTCGCTTGGTAAGGGTACTGGCCGAAGATAGGCCAAGACACTCTCTCTGATATCGGGAGAGATATCCCGAAAGGCCAAAGTGATGTGGGCCTTAAACGGAGAGCCAAGGTCTCTCTCCGCGAAATCACAATCAGGAGCAACAAAGGGCAGCACAGCGTCGACAATGCTCGATCTTAAGTCTGTCAATTCTTTATTCAGCCTGTCCCCTAGTCGGGATATGTCCAGGCCAACCCCAACTTCATCGATGTGAAAGCCGTTGAAATGAACCGGCAGGACGTCTTGGCTCTTAAAGACGGGATCAAGACTCCTAATAAGCGGATCTGCGCTGCAGCCTGAGCACTTGAAAAAACCCTTGAGGGTTGCATGAGCCTGGAATTTATCGGCGGCCGTGAAGCCAAACTGCTTTCTCAGCATGCTGTGGACTTCGACTATACGGCGAGCTACTTCGTATGGTGGAATCAAATAGACCGCATAACGGAATTGACTAAGATCTGATTGGTCGGTTGCTGCGTGCATCGATAATTATCTGATCTATTTCTTATTGAGAGCATCCGCAGGAGCGTCGAATTACGACCTGCATGTTAATGCTCTCTTCAACCAATGCCGGGTATTCGTTTTTCCGCTTGAAGTAAGATAGCGCGTTGTAAATGTGTCGGAAGGATAGGCGTCCGATATCCCTGGCTCTTTGATCGACGGTGGTAATATCCAGGAGTTCGGCCACCGGCAGGTTGTCAAAACCGGTCACAGGTAAACTCAGGCCATGGCGGCTAGCCGCGGTAAGGATTCCTGCCGCAAGCGTGTCAGAGGTACAAACGATGGCCTCGATTTTTCTAACTGGTGGCAATCCCTCGTTTTTACTAAGGATCCGTTCAAAGGCTTGGTATCCTTCAGAAAACGAGTGCTCTTTAACCTCAAATACAATCTCGGGATCGTATTCGATCTGATTTGCCATCAAGGCCTGGGTATAGGCGTTGATCCTACCGACCCGGCTCCAATCTTCTCGAATCATATCGCCCATTTTCAGGGGATTGGATGTCGTCAAAGTTACGAGCGCCAATCTTCGATACCCATGATGCTTGATGAGATGCCTATCTAGCAACTCATTTAAGGGACTTTCGTCCTGAGCGACTAAATTTGAAATGACGGGTGGAAGGGCGATCCGGTTGTGAACAACCGCCACCGGAAGATTATGCCGTTCGAGGATTCTCAACCGTGATTCGTCGATGTAGATACCAACTACTATCAGCCCGTCGACGATCCCCAGGAATGGCATGGATCCGAAAAAATCATCTCGGGCTTCTTCGGTCGTGACATTGAATATGAAATGCTGGTATCCAAGGATATCGGCCTCTTGCTTGATACCGGACAAGATCTCGAGATAAAAGTTCGGACTCACGCTAGACAGGGGTAAGGCGATGCCTATGACATTGGTTTGACGCCCACGTAAGCTCTGAGCCGCACTGCTTGGCACGTAACCGACTATTTCGATCAACTGGGCCATACGTTGCTCGTTGATCAACGAAAGGCTTCCTGGTTTGTTCCTAAGAAAGTTGGATACAGAAGTGGTGGATAGATTGGAGAGACTGGCCAGCAAACGGATATCCGGCGCGCTCGATCGCTGACGTCCTCGCCTGAGATCGAGCCACTCCTCATACGCTTCGCCTACCTCGAGCGGGTCGCGCCCGTACAGCTCGGCGATTTCTTCAATAGGAAGCTCAGTTTTCTCGATCTGCATCCCCAGTCAAGGCCTTCAAAGCAGCCGGCATATCTGCCAACCACGAGGGAATTTACGCTGATTCAGAGGTACTTTACGGTGTTTACTTTAACGTTCAACTATAACGGTTAAATTATAGTTGGGGGAGTTCCCAATGTCAAGTAGTGTAGGGGAATCAAAATCCGTCAATTTCAGCTGAGGACGGTGATCTATCGGCGACGTCTCCGGGGGCTAAATCAACGTTGTCCAGCCATTCTCCTACGACCTGTGCGCCTAATACCGGGGCGTAAATCCCCCGCGTCGTAGAGATATCCTTATGTCCGAGATATTCTTGGACAACTTCCAGCGGCATGCCTTCTCTAAGGAGCTGTGTAGCGCGAAAATGGCGAAAATCGTGCGCCGATAGGCTATCATGTAGCCCAAGGGCTTTCACCGCCCGTTTGACCGTATTATGTGCGGATGTAGACGACAGGCGGGCGTTCTTAGCATTTCTGCTGTGGGCGACGTACAGTGCGGGGTTGCTATCGGCGCGCTCTTCCAGGTAAGCCCGGATGGCCTGGCGAGCGTAGTCGCGTATATGGATGGTCCGAGGTCTACCACCTTTGCCAGTTATGATGGCGTAGGGGGTCCGGCCGTGGTCGACATTGCTGCGATTAAGCGAAACAACCTCGCTAAGCCGGGCCGCGGTGGAATAGAGGACGCCAACCAGCGCTCTATCCCTTAAGAGCGTCAATCGCCTGTTATGCTTATCGTTCTCCGAGGGCAATTGGCGCTGGTTGTAGAACTGTACGATCTTGGGGACGCTTTGCCTGGGAATATCCAGATCGATAACAGTTTCGGCCAGGTTTCTATCGGCCGGTCTCCTGGCAAGTTGGCGGTGTAGTTTTCCAAGCTGGACTTCGGCAGGCAGCATATCCAAACCGTCTAGAAAATTGAGGTAGCCAAGCACGGCTGCCATGTACGTGTTAGTGGTTGACTGGGAGCGATTAGCCAGAAGCCATCCGCGATAGCTGAGCAGCACGGCCGTGGACAAGCCATCCGGTGAAAGAGGCCACCTGTCATCCTTCGCATAGTCATTGCGTTGATAATACTGAATCCAATCAGCAAAAAGGCGGAGACCACTCCTGTAAGTAGATTCAGTCTTGAGGCTCTTCGCGCCAGCCTCGAGGAGAAAGCTAGGCTCGAGCAACCAGGCGGGTCCCTCAGGAATTTTTCTTCCAGATATCGGTAGTATGCCTCGCCGAACTCCCATAATGTTATGATAATACCTTGCTTATGGCCGAGCGTGAAGGGTGGGGTAGTTTCTCAGGGTAGGTTCAGGCGCATCGAAGGCGTTATCCTAAAGCTTGGCACCCGCACTGGGCAGTATCTAGCTTTTTGAGCAGTTTTGCCAAGCTTGGTCACCCGGCGAGGTCGGGGAGGTTACTGCCAGCTCTGGTGCCAGTTTTGCCAGGCTCTGAGAATCTTCTTTGGAAGATCCGTGTCATCGACGAGTGACTGATCCTGATAGGGTTCCAGGTCCACCTCGTTTTCAATTAATCGACGGAGGGGATAGGCAAGCTGCTGTTCGCCCATGAGAAGCGCGCCCATTATCCTGTTGTTCGACATGACGATTCGAATGGAGTTGGTACCCTTTATGTCCCAGGCAGACCTGTAATTGCTCGAGAAAGGTGAAGTCCACACGGTACTGGAGCCCCTCGACATGTACAGGAGTTCCTCGCCATCCTCAGCGGGTTGACCTCCCACGCGTCCGATAACAGTCAAATGGACACCGAACAGTAAGGCAGCATTAAAAGGGCTGCTTTTTTGATAACGAAATTGCGGATCCTTTCTCCGGACAAAATCGACCATATTGGTACCGGCTGCTCGCCCTTCGTTTATCGCGCTTGGCCAGAGAACGTCCAGGTTGTGTTTACCGGTCCACCGGTCATAGACCTGGGCGATATCACCCGCGGCGAAAAGTGAAGGTACGTTGGTTTGCATGAATGGGTTGACGATTAATCCCCGATCCCGCTCGAGTGGTAATCCTTCGACGACTTTTAGATTTGGCCTGACGCCTATCGCCACGCCGACTATCTGGCATCCAAGCTCTTGGCCACTCTTCAGGCGAACGCCTCGCACTTTTCCTTTCTTTCCCAGGATTTCGGAGATCTCTTCTTTGAAGAGAAGTTTTACTCCTTCACGCCTAATCGCCGTCTCGATGATCTCCGATTCTCGCGGGTCGAAGAGGCGAGGCCAGACACGGTCTTGGCGCTGGAGGAGGAAGGTGCGAACACCGCGATGTTGCAAGCCTTCGGCAAACTCCATGGCCGTTATTCCTCCGCCAACCACAACCGCGGCCTTAGCCCGACGACCGTGCGCGATTATCTTCTTGACGTCGTCCATATTGTCGAAGGTGAGCACACCATCTAGATCTCCTCCAGTAAAAGGAGGACGAACAGCCGTTGCACCAGTGGCCAGCAAGACGACATCGTAGGCGATCGGCTCGTCATTATCAAAGAAGGCTAATTTGGCGTCTAGGTCTAATCTTTTTATCGAACCAAATCGCAGATCCAAGCGGTGGTCTCGATAGAAAGATTCCCTGCGCGAGATCAGTTGATCCCCAGGCACTTGACCCGCAAGGTAATAGGCGATACCCGGCCGGGAATAGAACAAATATGGCTCATCTGTGACAATGGTGACACGGCCTCGGGCGTCTCGTTTACGGATCACCTCGGCCGCGCTCATCCCAGCGGCGCCATTGCCGATGATCAAGTAGTGATAGTTACTCATTTTACTTCTCGGGGCTGGAGTTGGAGTAGGAGGGGTAGGGAGTCAGGATCGACTTCGAGGGAGTTGTCATCTCGTAGGAGGACCACTGGCCCCCAATTCAATGTACCTCTCGGGCACTTGGCCACACACTCGCCGCAACTGATACATCTGCTATCGGTCACGTTCTGCCCTCTGCGAGCATATTCTCTTACCTCGATGCCGACCGGGCAATTGTATCCGCAGATACCACATTGAACGCAGCGACTGGCATCGGCCGTCACCTGGTAAATGCCGTCATCAGGTGGCTTTATGGCATCAGGTTCAATGTGACCTGGGCTTGAAAATAGATTCCGAATTCCTTTAAGCATAGACCTCAACTTGATTGTTTCTCAAATCCCACTGTAATAGATAGCGGCGATAATATGTATCGTCATGGCAGTAAAGAGAGTGATGCCTAATGGTACGTGGAGCGTATGCCAAGATCCCATCATTCGACGCACAGTCTTCAGGGAATTGATCTGCCGGATCAGACGCTGCTGCTTGTCGATCATCCGCTCGAGATTCTTCAAGCGGGTCTGCTCCTCGCTTTCGAGTTGTTTGATGGAGGAATGCAACTTCCTTTTCGCCTGCCATTCCCTATATTTTCTGGCAAGTACCTCACTGATGCTGAGATCGGTGTCGGATCCATCAACCAAGGCATATTCGGAAACCAGAATCTGAACCCGATCAGATTTATTGGCCGACCAGGTAGCAAGTTCATCGCGCCCTGATGCTAATTCCTGCTCCAGGTCGCGACGACTCAGCTCGACGCCGGCCAGGGATCGCGGGACAGAAGTATAAATGTATCGACCGACGAACCCGCTCAAGACAACAAGAATGGTCAATAACATCGATATCCCGGCCAGACCGCGAAATTCTAAACCCGTGTGCATAAGCACCAAAAAAGGTCCGATGATGCCGGTGAAGATGTGGAAAGAAAGCCAATAGCGAACCTGACCGAATCGAAATAGGTGCCACCGCTTTCGTGCGCTATAGAGGAACTCCGTCATCACCATGAGGATGGCGCCGATAATTCCCAGGGCATGCCCAAAAGGATGTCCACCGCCTGGAATTGCCAGTACTTCGTAAACTATGTATACGGCAAGTAAGAATACGATGACGACGGAGCTGAGCTTCAGCTCAAAATTGCTGGCCATATTTATGTATCCTGACCCTAAAATTCATCGGTATCGTGGCAATTGGAGCACTGGGGGACCGGTGGTGGGTGAACGTCATCATTTGGCGGGTTATGACAGGATTGGCAATCCGTGAGGCCGCCGTGGTTGAAGTTCGCATCTCCCCAACCATTTGTATTGTGACAATTGGAACACTGACCGGGAAAGTGACCTCCTGGTGGTGAATGGCAGGATTGACAATCGGTAAGACCGGTGTGGTTTACGCTTGCACCTCCCCAGCCGCCTGTATTGTGACAATTGGAACACTGGCCGGGGTAGTGACCGCCTGGTGGCGAATGGCAGGATTGGCAATCGGTCAAGCCGTTATGACTGAAGTTTACGTTTCCCCAACCATTTGTATTGTGACAATTGGAACACTGACCGGAGAAGTGACCGCTTGGCGGGGAGTGACACGACTGGCAATCGGTAAAGCCGCTGTGATTAAAATTGGCGTCTCCCCATCCGTCTGTATTGTGGCAGTTTGAACATTGTCCGGGGAAATGTCCTCCAGGTGGGGAGTGGCACGATTGGCAATCAGTCAGGCCGCCGTGATTGAAATTAGCATCCTGCCAGTTTTGCGTGTTATGGCAGGCGGAACACTGACCGGAGAAGTGACCGCTTGGCGGGGAGTGGCACGACTGGCAGTCGGTAAAGCCGCTGTGATCAAAATTGGCATCTCCCCAGCCACCGGTGTCATGGCAGTTTGAACATTGTCCGGGGTAATGTCCGCCAGGTGGGGAGTGGCATGATTGGCAATCGGAAAAGCCGCTGTGGTTAAAAGAAGCATTTCCCCAGCCACCGGTGTCATGGCAGTTAGAACATTGCCCTGGAAAGTGATCACCCGGGGGTGAATGGCATGTCTGGCAATCGCTGAATCCATCGTGATTGAAGGTAGCGTTTCCCCAATTGTTTGTGTCGTGGCAGGCCGAACATTGTCCCTGAAAATGTCCGTCAGGGCGCGAATGACACGACTGGCAATCAGAGAATCCTGCGTGGTTGAAGTTTACGTTACGCCAATTGCTCGTGTCATGGCAACTTGAGCATTGTCCTGGAAAATGATTCGAAGGTGCGGAATGACACGTCTGACAGTCGCTGAATCCAGCATGGTTAAAATTGACACCTTCCCAAGATTCCGTGGCATGACAATTCGAACACTGTCCAGGGAAGTGCCCGGCTGGAGCACTATGGCAGGAAGTGCAATCGGTAAATCCGCTGTGGCTAAATGAAACCTGGTTCCATTCTGTCGTCCCATGGCAGAGCGAGCATTGTCCGGGAAAGTGATTAAGTGGCTTGTTCTCTTGGTGACAGCTTTGGCAATCGGTAAAACCAGTGTGATTAAATACCGCACCCTCCCACGTCTCGATGGTGTGGCAGGCCGAACACTGTCCAGGATAATGGTCCAGAGGAGCGACGCTTGAGTGACACGACACGCAATCGCTGAAACCATTATGGTCGAACTCTATGAACTCCCAGCCGTCCACAACATGGCAGTCAGAGCACTGTCCTGGGAAGTGTTGTTCGGGTCTGGCCCCCTCATGGCATCCCTGGCAGTCGGTGAAACCCCTGTGGTCAAAAATAGCGTCTGTCCAAGTCTCGGTCGTATGACAGCTTGAACACTGGCCCTCATAATGGTCGGCGGGCGCATCTTCTAGGTGACATGTCTGGCAATCATCCCGGTTACTGTGGTCAAAACTGACATCATCCCAGGTGGTTGGGGTATGACAGTCAGTACAGCTGCCACTAAAGTGGGCTAGGGGGGGGAGGTGGCAACCAAGACATTCAGTCGGCGTGCCCGCGTACTGCCCCCTGGTATGGCAGTCAGCGCAATCTACGGATTCATGTGTTCCTAGCAATAGGAAAAAACTATGATCAAAATCTTCACCAAAAAAAGGCACCGATTCGCCTTCCAACTGAGCGTTCTCCAATCGTTCCGGATCGGCGATTGATTTCAATTGCTCAGGGCTGCGGGCGCTGATATATGATCTCACTTTATCGAGAAGACCTTGCAGCGAGGGGTGTAGTTCAACTAGCTGTTGCAGGACGGCCTCGCTCTCAGCCAGTAGCTCGTTTAAACGGTGCAAAAGGTCTTCTCTTTCAGATAGCGAGGACTCTGTCACTTCAATGATGGCCAGATCGAGAGCGCTCTCGAATTTCTCGGCAGCCAGAGTGACGTCGGCCTCGTCCTCTACCCTCTGAAGTCCTTCTAATCTGCGAAAAGCCAAATCGATAGCTAAATGGGCGCGATCCGTATCATTGAATACTAAGCTGTACTGAATTTGCTCGGCCAACTCTTGAATGGGGAAGAGCAGGTCGCCAGGATCAAAGGGATGGAGTTCAATGAGGAAAACGATCGCGCCTGATATTAGGACGCTGATTACAATTAAGATCGTCAGGCCAACTAAAACTCTTCGCATCGTTCCTTTGTGGTCTAAATAAAATCCAAGATCACGGTCTGAATACCGGCCTAGGCTTCATCCTCTTGGCCGGTCGGGTGACACGAAACGCAGTCCTCGATCAGCGTGATTCCCTCATCCTCGTGCTCTTCGATGATTTGGCGCTGGTCGTGCTCATGACAACTGTAACATGTATATTCTGCATAACTTGCGACATGACAAGTTTGGCATTCGTTTTTACCCTGATCTCCATGTTCCAGGCGGAAGATATGTTGGGTTAGCTGAGCCGGAATCCAAGCGATTGTGGTATGGCACCGTACACAGTCGGTCCCGAAAAATCCTAAATGCACCTCTGGTTCCGAGTGACATACGACACATTCCCCGGCAAGCGTTTTATTTAGCTGCTGGTTGTGACACCCATCACAGGAAACCGTGTCGTGAGCTCCTTCCAGAGGGAAAACATCGTTGTGATCGAAGGTAGACATCGAATCTTGTCCATCGTGGCAGTCGAGACAGATAGTACCGAACAGCGACATGTGATCTTGTGTAAAACTTCGATCACCTGCTTCATGGCAAGCAATGCAATCAACCGAATCCGCCTGATAGCGGTCAGCCAGATGACAGTCGGAGCATGAAATTGGTTCAGCATCGTAGTTTTCCCCGTGACGGACCAGGCTGAAACTGGTTAAGGAATCATGTTGAAATCCGTTTACCGTGAGCAGGGTGACCCCGGCCACGGGGCCATTGTGGTCGGTATGGCAGTCAATACATCGACCGGTGTCGGAGAGACGCCCGTGAAGACCCGTACCTGTTTCCCTCTCGAGCTCGATATCGCTGTGGCAGTGTACGCACAGAGCCGGTGAAACACCACGCCAACCGCTGTGACAGAGTTGGCACTGTTGATCAAGCTCAGCGTGCGATATGTAACCTTCGATAGATGTTTCTCCTGAGCCTGCCGCCGACAATTTGCCCGGGCTGAATAGGCTGGGACCTATAAAAATGACGAAAGCGCCGAGGAATAGCAACAGGATGACGGCCGATCCGCAACCAAGTGGCGAGTATAAAGGATTAGGTCTTTGCTGCCTCATTAGATAATGGTCGCATCTAGGAAGAAAAAGTAACGATATACACTTCTATCTACTGTGATATTCTATCGAAAGCATGAGAAGGGGGTTAACTAGAACAAACTTAAGTACTAGAAGAACTATAGTTAAACTAATGTATCTTAGCTTAAGTAGAAGTAAACGAGAGAGATCCCAGGTGTATGGGGAGAGGTATTCTGCATAAACAGGAAAAGTAAATGGTAAGGTGCTTGTTACTCCAACACCAACGACTGAGACAAACGAAACCGTCGGCGGTGGCCAAAGCTGAGCTCCAGACTCGAGCCCGTGACATGGCGGCGTCGAGTTGTGCAAGGTCAAGAGTACAGGTGAGATTCTACTAAACTCCACGTCGAATATCTATAGGAGCCCCGTCCCCTAATGCTGCCACCGTGAATAGACACTTCTGTCCTCCTCCGCTGTCTTAAACTCTTCGTACCTGCTTATTCGTCAATCCAATCGGCGGCAGGCGAACCAGAGCCTGTCTCTAAGAAAACTGTTCTTGTCCAGGCTCCATTAGACGTTATGGCTAGAACGTCCTAGCAGTCTTTCGTCGTTTCCGTGCGATGTCTTACTGCAATAATTTTGCGGTGCGACCAGTAGCGAGAAGTTCCTTCCTCAGGTTATCCTACTCACGGTCAAAGGTTTCTTTGCTACCACCGTTATCGATGTAGTCCACCTCAGCGACCGTACGGAGACGCGCGGCGACCTGAGCAATTCGTTCGGCTTCCGCGCTCAGTTTTCGCGTTTCAACTGTATCCTTCTTGATGGAGTCGCACACATCTGCAGTAGCTCGTCCACCTTCCATTTAAGAAAAGCGTGTGTCGGTTTCAGACACCTCCTTCAGGTGTTCGGGATTGGTGCGTCATGCTTTGCTAGCTTTACAAGATGCCAAAGGAAATATTCCCAGGAGTATGGAGAGACGTTTTCAATCGGATAAGGTAGAATAGACGCCATGGAACCTAGCGCACCCACATTGCCAGCAGAGACAGTCGAGGCCATCGCCGGTGGCTACCACGGTGATCCCTTTTCCGTCTTAGGCCCCCATGCGTTTGACGGGAATATTGTAATCCGGGCTTTCTTGCCCCAAGCGGACTCTGTTGATCTTGTGATTTCCGGGGAAGAATCACAGGTTGCCATGATTAGAACCCATAAGGATGGCTTCTTTGAGTCTGTCCTGGAAGGCAGGACACTTCCGGTCGATTATTCGTTTCTGATCAGCCTGCGCAATGGCTCACTATTACTATACGAAGATCCATACGCCTACTCTGAGAGTTTTACTGATTTTGACGAGTATCTTCTCGCGGAAGGCACGCATATACGGATGTACGAGAAGTTGGGGGCCCATCTCGAAGTTTCCCAGGGACGGCCAGGAGTGCGATTTGCTGTCTGGGCGCCCAACGCTTTACGTGTCAGCGTCATCGGCGACTTCAACAGCTGGGACGGTCGCCGCCACCCGATGAGATTCCACTCCAACAGCGGTATTTGGGATATTTTTATGCCCGACTTATCCGAGGGAGCCATCTACAAGTACGAGATCAAGACGCGTTACCTGAACTATACGGTCAACAAAACCGATCCTGTTGGTTTTTTTAGCGAGATGAGACCGAAGACGGCCTCGATCGTCTGGGACCTCGACAAGTATGAATGGCAGGACAGCGAGTGGCTGGAGCGCCGGAGAGAAGTAAGCAGCCTCAACCGGCCGATAAATGCCTACGAAGTCCATCTGGGATCCTGGCGAAGAAAAAGCGATAACCAGTGGCTCACCTATCTTGATCTGATTGACGAGCTCATTCCCTACGTGCTGGACATGGGTTATACGCACGTAGAGCTTCTCCCAATCGCCGAACATCCCTTCGATGGCTCGTGGGGCTATCAAGTCACCGGCTATTTCGCGGCCACGAGCCGGTTTGGCACTCCGAATGAATTTATGGCCTTTGTAGACGCCTGTCACCAGGCCGGAATTGGGGTGATCCTTGATTGGGTGCCGGCTCATTTCCCAAGAGATCAGCACGGACTGGCGTTTTTTGATGGAACCAGTCTTTACGAACATGACGATCCCCGCCAGGGCACGCACCCGGACTGGGGAACGCTCGTGTTCAATTTCGGCCGCAATGAAGTTCGCCAGTTTCTTATCAGCAACGCCATTTTTTGGCTGGCTAAATACCATATCGACGGCCTCCGCGTGGATGCTGTGGCCTCCATGCTCTATCTTGATTTTTCACGAGAAGCCGGCGAGTGGGTCCCAAACAGATATGGCGGCCGGGAAAACCTGGAAGCGATTGACTTCATCCGTGAGTTCAACGCCCGCGTCCATGACAACTACCCGGATGTCCTGACCATCGCCGAAGAATCTACTTCCTGGTCAGGAGTAAGCCGGTCGGTCGAATATGATGGCCTCGGATTTGATCTTAAGTGGAATATGGGTTGGATGCACGACTCACTGCAGTATTTCAGCAACGACCCAATTTATCGATCCTTCCACCATGGTACGCTGACATTTTCGCTGCTATACGCCTTTAGCGAACACTTTCTCCTTCCATTTTCCCATGATGAAGTGGTCCATCTTAAGCGCAGCATGCTCGATAAAATGCCAGGGGATGTTTGGCAGAAATTCGCGAATCTCCGAGCTCTCTACGCCTATCAGGCGGCCCATCCGGGTAAGAAGATGCTATTTATGGGCGGGGAGTTTGGACAGTGGCGAGAATGGACCGAAGAGCAGAGTTTGGACTGGCATCTCTTGGATCTCAGTGGGATGCACCACCAACTGCAGTCCTTTGTACGCGATCTGAACCGTTTTTATACCTCGGAGCCGGCGTTCTATTCTGACGATCATTCCTGGGCAGGCTTTACCTGGATCGATCTCCACGATAACCAAAGAAGCGTGTTAGCCTTCTCCCGCAACGTGCCGGATTCAAGGGAGCAGATATTTATCGTCTGCAATTTCACACCCACTGTGCGCTACGATTATCGCCTGGGCGTTCCCTATGAGGGTCAGTACACCGAAGTCCTCAATAGCGACGATTTCATTTATGGCGGTAGCGGGGTGACCAATCCACAGACCCTGGACAGTACCCCCACCCCTTGGCACGATAGACCGTTCTCTATCACATTTACATTGCCCCCTCTCGGCGTCGTATTTATCAAGGTTACGGCCTCCGAATAGCGCCTTCTCTGGGAATCTGCAACACTACACGAAATGCCGAGTCGCAAAATAGACCTTTATCCCCTACTTTTCGAGCCTGTTCTCAAGGCGTACGTCTGGGGTGGCCGGAGTCTCGAGACCTTGTATGGACGCGAGCTGCCCGATGGGATCGTGGCCGAGAGCTGGGAGATCGCCGCTCACCGTGATGGAGCATCCATCGTCGCGAACGGAGAATTGGCCGGCAAGACGCTCACTGAAGTCCATGCTATGTATGGAATGACACTTATCGGCCGTAACTCCCAATGGGCACAGGATCGCTCTAGATTTCCCTTGCTGGTGAAGCTTCTAGACGCCCGTCATCGCCTCTCCGTTCAGGTCCATCCCGATGACACTTATGCCCGCAACCATGAGAACGACGAGCTTGGAAAGAGCGAGATGTGGGTCGTGTTACACGCTGAACCGGAAGCGCAATTGATTCTGGGCGTCTCTCAAGGCACAAATCCATCGAATTTCAGAGAGGCTCTCGAGACGGATAGCCTGGCGCCTTATCTCCACCACCTAGGGGTTTCAACCGGAGATTTTATCTGCGTACCCAGCGGCTCCTTGCATGCGATTCTTGGCGGGACCGTACTTGCCGAGATCCAGCAAAATTCCAACGTGACTTATCGGGTCTTTGATTGGGGGCGGATCAGTGAAGATCGGCCACTCCACATCGATCAAGCCATGGATGTCATAAACTTCGATCAGGTCGAACCGGGGATCCCCACCCCTTCCGAGATTTCGTCTTCGAACGGCGTTGTGAGAGAAGGCCTCTGCCAGAACAAGTACTTCACCGTTGAAAGATTGAATATGTCCCCCGGATCGTCTTTCGATGGTATCCTGGATGGAGAAACCTTTGAGATATGGGGTGTGCTCGAAGGCGGGGCCTGTCTCCAGAGCAATACGGCGGCTATTAAGTTGGACGCCATTCGATTTGTTTTATTACCCGCCTCCACCGGTAAGTTCACTATTGAAGCAGGCGAGGAATCGACTCTGTTGAGGACCTATGTCGTTTAAACGACCTATGTCGGCTGAACGACCCATGTCGGCTGACCGACCCATATCGGCTGAATACCGTTAGTTTTGCTACAGGAGACATCTACAGCGGCATTCATCCCGGATCCGATGTACGGGAACCATGTCGTTTGATTGGCCCGATTTACCGGTTTGTGCTAACATATCCGGCGGTCTCGATGCCGAGTCTGTTTCGACACGAGTCGCTTAATTAGAATTACTCGGAGGATTTACGAAATTGGCTAATACCGCATCTGCAAAAAAGCGAATCAGAAGTTCGGCAAAGAAAAAAGACCGGAATCGAATATACAGGTCGGCTGCACGGACATACGTCAAGCAAACGCGTCTGATGATCGAGAAGGGAGAAATAGCTGAGGCCGAAGCTTGGGCCGGTATGGCTGTCAAGACTCTCGACAAGGCCGCCGCCAAAGGAATTTTACACCAGCGAAATGTTGACCGTAGAAAAAGCCGGCTGATGAAGGCCGTATATGCCGCAAAAGAGGCGTCAGCTTAAACAGACGCGGCAAACCGTCCATATTGGGCGATCAATTTGCGATTAGACACCATCCAGCCGGATGGTGTTTTTGCGTTAATAGGCAATAAGGCTGTTATCGATCTTTGGTGGGTATGCTAAAGATGTAGCCCATCCCTCTGACGGTCTTGAGGAGCTGTGGTCGAGCCGGGTTTACCTCGATAACCTCGCGTATCCACCGGATGTGGACGTCAAGGGTCCTGGTATCCCCGAAATAACTCGTTTTCCATACCGTTTGCATGAGCCTATTCCGGTCAAGGACTTCATTTGGGTGCCGCAAGAATTCCTCCAGCAAGCAAGCCAATTTCGGCGTAAGCCGGCGTTCACCGGAGCCGGCTATTTCCACCGAGCGCTTGGAAGGAAAGAAGGTTAAATGACCCGCGCGAACGATCACTTCCTTCATATCGTCGGCCGGCAGCAAAGCGCGGATTCTGTTTATCAGTTTCCGAGCTGTGAAAGGCTGGGCAAGGTATATATCAGCGCCAATAGTTCGGTCTTCAATCTGATCGGCATCCCAACAGTAGATGATCGGCGTAACAGGAAGAGCCTTACGCAAACGCCGGCAGGTTCTGAAACCGCTGGAACGCATGGAGGATGCGTCAAACACAACCAGATCGGGCCGATTTTCACTCGTCCAATCTAGGGCTGCGCTTCCAGTATGTAACAATGTTACTTGGAGACCTTCTCGCTGGAGCGCTGACTCGAGGGTTCTAGTCCCGGATCGTCTGCCCGCCACGAGCAATAGTTTTGCCTCCCTCATCTTCAACCTTAGGGCTCCCCTTCATGTCGGATAGGCGCTGCCATTATAGGCATAAAAGGGAGTTAAGCAACCATTTACGCGATGCTTGACACTCATATATCGGGGCCATATAATCGCCTCGACTACGTTGCGAGTGTAGTTCAGTGGTAGAACGTCAGCTTCCCAAGCTGAATGTCACGGGTTCGAGTCCCGTCACTCGCTCTGCATTCTTTAGGGGCAACGGGTAGTGTACCGTTGCCCTTATTTTGTTGAACTATCCGGGGCAGACCTCGTATTTCATCATGATGATGATTGAAGGAGACAAGATACATGGCAGCCAGTAAGACTTTACAGGCGCTAGACCATCCGGTTTTCACCCGGGCGCCGTATTGGGCCGATGTACCCGATGAAAAGTGGCTAGATTGGCGATGGCAAATGAGCAACCGACTGAACAGTTTTGAAGAACTAGATGCCGTCATCAGTTTAACCAAGTCGGAGAAAAAGGCGTTACAGAGCAAAGGGCTGTTCCGGGTAGATATCACTCCCTATTTCGCCAGCCTGATCGATCCAGCAGATCCCAGCTGTCCAGTAAGAAAACAGGTGATACCGACCGATCGGGAGATGGTGCCATTTCAATCGATGATGGAAGACTCCCTGAGCGAAGATAAGCATTCTCCAGTTCCGGGATTGGTACATCGCTATCCCGATCGGGTATTGATGTTGGTCACGACACAATGCGCCAGCTACTGTCGCTATTGCACCCGCAGCCGGATCGTCGGCGATCCGA
This sequence comes from Promineifilaceae bacterium (SeqCode), assembly GCA_049650305.1. Lineage (GTDB taxonomy): Bacteria > Chloroflexota > Anaerolineae > Promineifilales > Promineifilaceae > UBA11865. The sequence continues at coordinate 31,041 of JBARZW010000175.1, read as the reverse complement.
GCCAGACCTTCAGTCGAGAAGAATTCGACGCCCAGATAGAATACATTGAGAACACACCGCAAGTTAGGGACGTCCTTCTTTCTGGCGGCGATCCTCTGGTCCTCGCTCCAAAGCTTCTTCAAATGATCCTTGCCCGTCTTAGAGCCATTCCCCATCTTGAGATCATCAGGATTGGTTCTCGGGTTCCTGTCTTCTTGCCCATGCGTGTAACCGACGAATTTTGTGAGATGATCAGCCAATTCCATCCTTTTTGGCTGAATATCCATGTCAACCATCCCAAGGAAATCACGCCTGAACTTGCGGCTGCCTGCGATCGTCTGACTCGGGCAGGTGTACCACTTGGAAACCAGAGCGTGCTCTTGGCCGGGGTCAACGATTCGGTTCACATTCAGCGAAAGCTCGTCCACGAACTGGTCAAGATTCGCGTACGTCCCTATTACCTGTACCAGTGCGATTTGGTTGAGGGATCCGGACATATGAGGACGTCGGTGGCAAAAGGCATCGAGATCATGGAAGGTTTGCGTGGGCATACGTCTGGATTTGCGGTACCGACTTACATGATAGACGCACCCGGTGGAGGCGGAAAGATACCAGTTTCACCGAATTATGTGCTGGCCCAAGCGCCTGGTAAAGTGGTTCTGCGCAATTTCGAAGGTTTCATCACAACCTACCAGGAACCACTGGATTACGATCCGGGTGAAATCATGAATCAGGAAAACCTCATCGAACGTCGTTCAGAGCCAGGCCAGGAAGGAATATTGGGACTTCTGGGCGGAGATCGTATGACGATCGAGCCGGATGGGTTCGCGGAGACGCACGCGCGAGGTGGAAAAGACCATCGCTTGCGAAGCGGCGAGATAGCGGATAAATGGCGTCCTCTTGGAATAGGTACGATCGATCCGGACGAACAGGAAACGAAAAAGCTAGCGGAACCATCTCTTGAGGATGAACAACCTTCGGAATCATAGCTCGTAACATGGAGAGTAGAAATGGTCGATAATGACAAACCGATCACCGTTATGGCCCTTGTAGAAATCCCCAAAGGGAGTCGGAACAAGTACGAATATGATAAAGAGAGACAGATGGTTCGCTTTGACCGTATGCTCTTCTCAGCCGTCCATTACCCCAGTGATTATGGATTTATACTGGATACGCTTGGACAGGACGGCGATCCTCTCGATGCGCTGATATTGGTCTCAGAGCCGACATTCCCAGGTTGCCTCATAGAGGTCAAGCCAATTGGGATGTTCAAGATGTGGGATGAAAAAGGTCGAGACGAGAAAATACTATGCGTGCCCATCTCGGACCCCCATTGGAATTCACTTAATGAGCTGGCAGATGTGAATCCACACTATCTCATAGAAATTGAGCATTTCTTCGCCGTTTACAAGGATCTAGAACAAAAGAAAGTTGGTATTGAAGGCTGGGAAGAACGGGAGATGGCGGTCACGATCATCCGTGAAGCCCAGCAGGCCTTCCTGGAAAGGCATCGAAGATGACCAGCAACGAAGTTGGTCAGCATCTGAGATGACCGGCATCGGAGATGTCAACCATCGCAGATAACCAGCAGAGATGACGGTCAGCATCGTAGATAACGGTTTCGCGGATACACAACACAGGAGCGCCATGTCTACAGTCCCAACCTTGCAGGACATTCTCAAAGCTAGAAAAGTAATCAAGCAGTACCTACCGAAAACACCACTGCACAATTACCCTGCCCTCGATCAACTTGTGGGCGCGGAGGTATATGTCAAACATGAGAATTACCAGCCAATCGGTGTATTCAAGGCCAGAGGTGGAATCAACTTGATATTTAATCTGTCCTCAATGGAGAGGAGTAAGGGTGTGATCACCGCTTCAACGGGTAACCATGGTCAGTCGGTGGCCTACGCAGCTCGGCTTTTCGGTGTGCCCGCTTCTATCGTCATTCCCGAAGACGCAAACCCCGTAAAAGTCGAGGCCATGAAAAGCCTGGGAGCCCGCATCATTATTCACGGGCGTGATTTTGACGATGCTAGAGCCCACGCGAAGCGTGTGGCCGAAAAAGAGGGTTCGAGATTCATTTCATCCGGCAATGAACCGCTGTTGATATCAGGAGTCGGCACCTACTCCCTTGAAATAATGGAAGATCTCCCCGAGGTTGAGATCATCATCGTTCCGGTTGGTGCCGGCAGTGGCGCATCGGGCGCCTGCATCGTTGCCAAGAGCATCAATCCCAACGTGGAGATCATCGCCGTTCAGGCCGCGGCCGCTCCATCGGCTTATCTGACGTGGAAGAATAGAGAACCGACGGAAGCGCAAATGGAAACAGCGGCCGAAGGGCTGGCGACCCGCGCACCGTTCATGATACCGCAAGAGATCCTCTGGCAACACCTGGATGATTTTGTCCTGGTCAGCGACGAGGAGATGAGAAATGCCGTGCGTTTATACTTGGAGAAGGCCAAGACCTTGGCCGAATTGGCCGGGGCGGCGCCCCTTGCCGCCGCTTTAAAGCTCAAAGAACGCGTGAAGGGGAAAAAGATCGCGCTTGTTCTCAGCGGTGGAAACATCTCGCCCGAGAAACTGCGCAATTGCCTCGCCTGATTCGCGCTTATCTTTAAATTCTTACACATTTTGGACGGGACCTAGTGATCAAATATGGGAACCTAAACGATTCGCCATTGGGCGTTTTATGGATAGCCGTATCGGCCAGTGGCCTCAACGCCGTGAAAATTGGCGGTGACGGTCCGGCCTTTGCCCGGTCGCTCGTTGACGATGCGGCCGACGCTGCTAGTGTGAAGTTTGACAATGATTTCGTATCTCCCATCGTCGATCAGTTGCAGGAGTATTTTGACGGTCAACGGCGACGGTTCGAGATGGAGATTGACTGGGGGCAGTTGACGGCCTTTCAAGAGGCGGCACTCAGACTCACCTTCGAGATTCCATTCGGGGAGGTACGGACGTACGGTCAGGTAGCTACCGAAATAGGCCGCTCGCCCGCGGCGGCCAGAGCCGTTGGCAGGGCGATGGCGACAAATCCGGTACCCATTATCATTCCCTGCCATCGGGTGGTCGGAGCCAATGGGGACTTAACAGGCTACGGCGGACTGGGGGGAATAGAGACCAAAGCATGGCTACTGGAGTTCGAAGGACACCAAGCAGCAAGGCAGATGAAGCTTCCATGGTAATTATCAGCCCAGTGGTGAGGGAGTTATCACTATGCGGATCGTGATCGCAGGTGGAACTGGTTTGATTGGCAGGGCCCTTGTCGAGGACCTGGTAGGTGCTGGTCATGACATCGTGGTCCTGAGTAGAAATAGTGCCGTCCAGAGTAGTACGTTTCCCGAGGGTGTTCAACTAGCTCAATGGGACGCGAGCGAAATCGGAGATTGGAGCCGGCTGGTCGACGGATCTGACGTCGTCGTTAACTTCGCCGGTGAAAATATCGCCGGAGAGCGGTTTCTGCCGGGCAGGTGGACAGAGGCGAAGAAGCGCCTTCTGAAAAGCAGTCGAGTCGACGCCGGCGAGGTTATTTCGAGAAGCATTGCCGAAGCAAACGCCAGACCGAGGGCATTGATTCAAGCCTCGGCCGTCGGCTATTACGGACCACGCGGGGATGAGATCGTCACGGAATCGACATCCGCCGGTTATGACTATCTCGCCAAACTTTGCGCCGCCTGGGAGGAATCGTCCGAGGGGGTCGAGCAACATGGCGTTCGTCGCGTCATCTTGAGAACTGGCCTGGTTCTATCCACCAGAGGTGGACCATTGCCTAGGCTGATCAAGCAGTATCGTCTGTTCGCCGGAGGTCCTTTTGGCAACGGGGAGCAGTACTGGCCATGGATACATTTAGATGACGTCGTCGGAGCGATTCGTTTTCTCATGGAAGATGACTCGGCCAATGGGCCGTTCAATGTCACCTCCCCCACCCCAGTGACTAACCGGCAGTTCAGCAAAGCGTTCGGGAGGGTATTAGGAAGGCCATCGTTTTGGCCCATTCCCGCCTTTGTCATGAAATTACTGGTCGGCGAGGTATCCGTAGTCGTTTTGAAGGGCCAAAGAGCTATTCCAGAGAAATTGAACTCGCTGGGTTTCTATTTTGAGTTCAGTGATCTGGGAGCGGCTCTGGAAGATGTGATGGGTCGTTAGCCCAAGCTTGGAACCTCGCGATCGTTGTTCTGCCGGTTTGGCTACTCCTACGCGCCGTACTTCTTTAGCCGTAAAGCGTGGGCAAGGGCCATGGGCATTAGGTCTGTAGCGCTAAAATGGCCCAGACCGCCTTTCTGTGCCTCACGTTCGCCAAAAGAGACCGCATTATCGCGCAGATGGGATGCCGGCGCCCAGAGCAGCGTGGGAACGGGATGCCAGGAGTGGCTGCGTAACCGGGCCGGTGTCGAGTGGTCTCCCGTAATTATCAGGACGTCCGGCCGCAGGTCCAGCAAAACGACCAACGCTTGGTCCACCTGCTCGATCACGGCCGCCTTGGCCTCGATATCACCATCCTCACCCCGGCTGTCTGTCGGTTTGATGTGGACGAAAAAAAAGTCGAAGTCGCCCCAATTGCTGGAGACTATCTGAAACTCATCCCTGGGGGATGCATGTTCTCCGGTTTCAATGACATCCATACCAACCAGGCGAGACACACCTCGATACATCGGGTAGACGGCAACACAAGCCGCCTTTAGCTTGTATACGTCATTGAACTTGGGCAAATTCGGATCCTGACCGAAACCGCGAAGTGTAACCATATTGGCCGGAAGATCGTCCCTCAAGACCTCTCTCGCAGCTTCAAGCCAGCGATTCACGAGGGCAACTGTCTTATCTGCACCTGGAGATAGAGCCCTGGCAGGAAGCGGTGGGACGCCAGTTTTCTGAGGATCCGTGTCCGCGATATCACCGCTCAGCCCTTCTCCTCGCAGAGTTAGCATAAACCGGTATTCTTTTACTTGCCGTACGGAGGATTCAACACCGGAGATAGATATGCCATCTAGTTTTCGTACGAGCGGCATGGCTAAGTCGCTGCTTATCCGGCCTGCTCTCCGATCTACGATGTCCCCCTTTTCGTCGACCGAACAGAAGTTACCGCGAGCTGCCACATCGGCCGGTTGGAGATCATAACCGACGCCGAGAGCCGACAGTACGCCTCGCCCTACAGGGTTCCCGATGGGATCGTATCCAAATAGAGCTAAATGGGCGGGACCGCTGCCGGGCGTAATGCCTCTTCCGATTGGATGGCTCAAGCCAAGACAGCCTTCGGCGGCCAGTTCGTCCATGACTGGAGTCCGAGCCATTTCCAAGGCGCTCTCCGGGCCTTTGTCAGGTAAGCCCCCTAATCCGTCTAACACTAGTAAAACAATTTTTCCCCCACCAGGCTTTGTTAGCATTCTCATCAATTCGAAATTGGCCACTGATTTCTCCAAGAAGTATACGATAGTCGTTTGTTATGATAGCAAAAAGGCGGTCGCCCTATCAAGCCACCGCCTAGCGTACTCCTCAGGTTGGATTCGAACCAACAACCCATCGGTTAACAGCCGATTGCTCTTCCATTGAGCTACTGAGGATCATTATCAACCGAAAATTATAGCAAACCGGTGTTGCCTGTCAAACCATGCGGGCAACTATCTAACCTCTGGCTAGAAACCGATACTGGCGAACGCACTTGTCCCAAGATATGGGGGTCTCATCAGAACGAATATCTCGCATAAATTCATCTTGGCCTTCAGCCTTTGTTGAGTTACGATCACTCCCTCATGGAGGCTTCAATGAAACCAATTATCGTGGTTCACGGTGGTGCCGGAGGGTGGAAAGGTTCCGCCTCGCGTCGAGACCGGGCAATCGAAGATTGCAGGGCCGCTGCTCGTGCGGGTCAGGCAGTTCTCCTGGCCAAAGGCAGCGCTACAGACGCCGTCGAGACGGCGGTTCGCATACTTGAGGATTCACCGGTATTAGATGCAGGTCGGGGCAGCTATCTGAATACAGATGGCGAGATTGAAATGGATGCCCTCATCATGGACGGTGAAACGATGAATCTTGGCGCTGTCGCGGCCGTGCGATTGGTTATGCACCCAATAAGCCTTGCGCGAAAGGTGATGAGCGATTGCGAACACGCTCTTCTGGTCGGAAGAGGCGCCGAGGCATTCGCCGATTCAATTGGATTTCCGCGCTGTAATTTCCAGGATCTTCTGGATGAGGAGATGGGCAACGATTACCTGGTCCAGAGTGAGGAGAGCGACCAGGACAACTACATAGTGGTCGATCAGCGAGAGCCGGAAGTCATCGGGGACACGGTCGGCGCGGTCGCTCTTGATTACTTTGGAAACTTAGCCAGCGGGACCTCAACCGGCGGGACAAAAGGAAAGCGACCAGGGCGTGTCGGAGATAGCCCACTGGTCGGTTCTGGTGCCTATGCCGACAATTGGAACGCCGCAGCTAGCGCGACTGGGCACGGAGAGGCCCTGATGACCATCCTGATAAGCAAGCGCGTTTGCGATTTTGTCGCTGAAGGTCTGTCAACGCAGAAGGCCTGCGAGGCAGCAATCGACGTCCTTCATGAACGAGTCCAGGGTGAAGGTGGTCTAATAGCGATAGATGTCAGGGGAAGAGTCGGTGTTGCCTACAACACGGCCGCGATGCCCCATGCTTATGCCATCGCTTCCGGCGACGTGATAGCAGGTAGCTAACATGGAAGAGCTGGTCGACATTGCACCCGTTGATTTAGAACTGTCAGCGCTGCTGGAGAGCATACTATTCGTGGCCAGCGGTCCGGTCTCGACTGGCAGATTGGCTAAGGTCCTTGAAACTACGCCGGCGGTTGTGGAAAACTCGTTGCGAAACCTTGACGAGCACTACACAGCCAGGGGACTCAGGCTGCAACGTAGTGGCACATCTGTTCAGCTCACGACCGCACCGGAAAGCCGGATGGTTGTAGAACGGTTCCTGGGATTAGAGGTAACATCGCACTTGAGCCAAGCCTCCCTTGAGGTACTGGCAATCATCGCTTTCATGCAGCCGGTAACTCGTCCACGCATCGACGAGATTCGAGGAGTTAACTCCGACAGCTCCCTACGAACTCTTCTAAGCCTGGGCCTCATCGAGGAAGTTGGGCGAATGGATACGCCTGGACGTCCGATCCTATACGGTTCTACCCCTGAATTTCTGCAATATTTTGGTCTGACTTCATTGGCCGATTTACCCCTCTTGGATTCCGATGAAGAAGAAGAGGAATGACCTTGATGGTGTTTTCTCGGTTTTGTCAGCACCGATTAAGTAGCCTTTCCTCCCTATAATCGAATGAACAGTAATTTACGATAATGGCAGAACGCGTACAGAAGTTAATGTCAAAGGCGGGTCTCGGTTCGCGTCGGGAGAGCGAGGCGATCATTGCTGCAGGTCGGGTGACCGTGAATGGGAGGATCGTCCGGTTGGGCGATAAGGCCAATCAGTTTGAAGACGACATCAGAGTTGACGGCAAGCGCCTTGACTTCGGCGAGCGGATTTACATCAAACTCTACAAACCTAAAGGAATTATCTCATCGACAGAGGACGAATTGAAATCTGGACGAACTACCGTGCGCGATCTAGTAAATCTGCCTGGATTTCTCTATCCGGTGGGCCGGCTAGACAAGCAGAGCGAAGGACTAATGCTCCTAACCAACGATGGCCAATTGACGTACCGCTTAACCCACCCTCGTTATCAACATAGTAAGGTGTACAAAGTAGATGTCGAAGGTGATATTTCAGAGGACACGATTGCGCTTTGGCGTCGCGGCCTGCTTCTGGACGGTCGACTGACAGCACCAGCAGCCATCAAAGTGTTGAGTAAAAGCGATGCAAGCACCCAACTCCTTATAACACTGCGCGAGGGTCGAAAACGCCAGATTCGCCGCGTCGCCGCTTCACTGGGTCATCCCGTAAAAAGTCTGCTCCGGCTACAGATAGGACCTATCAAACTAGGCGCGCTAAGTGTGGGAGAGTGGAGTCTCTTGTCCGCACGCGAATTAGCTGATCTACGTAAGGCAGTCAATGATTAATGGCCCTGTATCCTCGGGAAGAACGATCTACTATGGATAGTTATCCTGCCACAATCGCTATCGATGGTCCAGCCGCATCCGGCAAGACAACCGTCGGCTTGATGTTGGCCAAGCACATCGAATACCTATTTTTAGATACCGGGTGTATGTACCGGGCCGTCACGCTGGCAGCTCTCGACAGAGGGGTTTCAGTCGAAGATGAGATTGGCATCACCCATCTGACCCGTAGGCTGGATATGGATATTCTTCCCGCTAGCGTTGATTCCGACAGTCGTCATTATACGGTTCTATTGAACGGTGTTGATGTGACCTGGGCCTTAAGAGGAGTCGAGGTTGATGTCAACGTATCCCAAGTATCAACCTACGCTGGCGTTAGGGCAGATCTGGTAAGGCGACAACGAGCGATCGGTGAACGCGGCAGGGTTGTTATGGTGGGCCGTGACATTGGAACGGTCGTGATGCCATCGGCAGCTCTGAAGCTGTATGTCACCGCAAGTAAGGAAGAAAGGGCCCGACGCCGGTGGAAGGAGCTCGAAGGTCGATTTCGCGATGCTAGCTATGAGCAGATATTGGCTGAGATCGAGCGACGCGATCAGATTGATGGGAATCGAGATGTTGCCCCTATGAGACCCGCATCTGACGCCCTTATCATCGACACTACGAATCGAACTCCCGAGGAGGTAATCCAGGATATCCTTGCCCTGGAACCGTTTCAGCCGGTGACCCAAAATTGACCTACTTCACAGAGATTAACTGGGACGTAGAACAGGGAGGCCAGGTCGTCAAGGTCGATGAAGACGGCCTCGCATCTCAAGTTGGCATTCGCCCTGGTGATGAGCTGCTGGCGATAAACCGCAACCAAGTCAACGATATTATCGATGTAAATTTCTATGGCGCTGAAGAATATCTGGAATTCCTCATTCGTCGCGGGCCAGAATACCTGGTTGTAGAAGCGGAGCGGGAGTACGGTCAATCTCTAGGAATCGAATTCGAGCATCCAACTTTCGATACGGATATTCTTCGCTGCAACAATCTATGTGAATTCTGTTTCGTTTTGCAGATGGCGCCGAGATTCCGCCGGACTCTCTATATCAAGGACGACGACTACCGTTACTCATTCCTTTTCGGTCACTTTGTCACCCTAACCAATCTGTCAGACCATGATTGGTGGCGTATTGAGACAATGGGGCTTTCTCCATTGTACGTATCAGTTCACGTCACTGATTTAGCGATGCGTCGAAGATTTCTTCGTAACGACCAAGCCCCGGATATCTTAGAACAGTTAACCTGGCTTAGCGATAGAGGAGTAAAGATCCACACTCAAATCGTTGTCGTTCCCGAGTTCAACGATGGCGAGTGGTTAAGGCAGTCAGTTAGCGAGCTTTCTAGCCTTTGGCCATCGGTGAGGTCAATAAGTGTCGTACCTGTTGGGCTGACACGGTTCCACAAATACGGCATGCGTACCCATACAGCCGTTGAGTCCAGGTTGATGCTCGAAGAGCTGGAGGGAATGCAGCAAGAACACCGGGCACGCCTCGGCCTTAATTTTGTATATCCAACCGACGAGTGGTACCTGGTAGCAGGAATGGCTATCCCCCCAATCGAGGCTTATGATGATCAGAACCTCCAGGAAAATGGCCTGGGGATGGTCCGAGATTTCTTGGAGGAATGGGAAGCTCTTCGCGATGAAATCGGTTCAAAGACCATCGATAGCGACGAAAAGACCGGTGTAACCAGCTTCGCCTCAGCCCCGGGCCTCACGCTCGTAACAGGGACGCTTTTCGCGGATACCCTTTCTGCGATCGCCATGGAATTTGGGAAGCTAATCGGCATTGAGGTGTCCGTTCAAGGAGTGACAAACAGGGCGCTTGGAAGGACGATCACCGTTGCCGGATTATTAAACGCGGCAGATATCATCGAGCATCTGGCTGAAACCGGATACGGCTCGCTGGTGATACTCCCTCTTAAAGCCTTCGACCACCCGGACCGTATATCTTTAGACGACTACACGCCACAGCAGGTGTCAGACCGGCTGCAGGCAAACGTGGCCTTAGCAGAGTCCATGGGCGATGTTTGGGATGCTGTTACGGGAGCCTCGTCGCTGTTCTATACTCCGTCAGATTAGAAAGATTAATTAGACATCCTTCTGCAGAGCAATGATTCGGTTCTGGAGTCAATGAGCCGTGATCAAGGTCCCGAGTTCCACGTCAGATCGAGTCAGGCACTGCTCCACCACCCCCTCAATCAGCCCAGAGAAAATGCGAATTTCAAGCGATGGCTGAGCCATTGCCAGGTTAATCATGTCTTCGACCTTGCTGGCCATTCCCCCGGTTACATCGGTTCCACGCGAACCACCAAGCGTTTGCCGTATTCTGTCGATATTGGCATCATGAATTACGGGTATAACTTCCCCTTCCTCATTTAATACTCCTTCCGTCTCACCCGCGAGCAGGATTGACCGCGGCTGTATTTCCGGCGCAATATAGGAGAGGATCTCTTCAGTGGAGATGATAGTACCGCCGCGTATACGGTCGATGGCGACATCGCCATATACAAGAGGAACAAGACCTTCACGCAAAGCCTTTTGAATCTGGGGCACGCTCAAACTAACTATCCGCCCGTCCTCGCAAATGGCCGAGGCCGATGGTTGAAAGGTAACCGCTGGAACGCCTGCTCCAATCAACGCTTCTCTAACTATCGCATTGAGACGCGCGGCCGCGGAGCTTACCTCAGCAAAACCAAGCCAATCCATACGCGTATGGACGCCTTGCCTGGTCCCAAACTTCGCGGCAGCGACATGTCCGAACGAACCGCTGCCGTGGCCAATGAGAAGAGTGAGGTCTTTTCTTGCGTCCAGAGCCTGCTTGACTTCGGCCGCTATTCTTCCTAGCACGCCCGGCCGCGCGGTTTCACTGGAAGACTTGTCGGTGATTAGGGAACCGCCTAGCTTGAGAAAGATTAGCTCAGACATGAAAATCGCCTTGGTGACTTCCGTTAGATCTGTCAGAAAGTAGGAACGATACCACCTCAGCCGGCGTATCAAGAGACTTGACCAAACGAGCGGTTTGTTTCGAAACATATTCTTGCCGGATGAATGTTAGTAGAAAGTCTTTCCAGAGCTGGCCCATCACTACCAGGGGGCGCTTCTGAATTTCATTCACCTGTAGGAGAGTCCAGGCCAGGGATAATTCAGAAAGAGTGCCTATCCCTCCTTCGAGAGCAACCATGCCTTCGTTTCTGGTAACCAGGTGGTAGAGTCGTTCCTGGAGCGTTTCGTAGCGGACTTCCTCTTCTATCCAGCGGTTTAGGGAGGCGCCACGACTAGCTTCGACAATAGAGCTAGTGACGCCAACCGGATGCCCCCCAGCCTCGACTGCTCCCTGGCTTACAGCGGCCATTGTTCCCTCATATCCGCCGGTGGCTACCTTGAAACCAGCTTCGGTTAATCGATATCCAAGCTCACGTGCCTGCCTGTAGAGCGGACTATCCGGTTTCGGAGCATGGCTTCCGAATACAGAGATGACCGGAGGTCCAATAGAGGAATTCATTGAATGAACTCCCTGCTTATCTTAACCATTTCGTCTCTTTTCTCAATCATGGGTACGTGGCCGCAGCTATCGATCAAATGGATTTGAACGCCGCTGATGAACTCCTCCAACTGATTGGCATGAGACGCCGCCAATATGGGATCGTCACTACCCCATACGACCAAGGTGGGCTTGTCTATTTCAGCAAGACGGGGAGTCAGATCCACCGACGCGACGGCGCTCACCGCGGCGGCCGAAGCACGAGCCCTAGAATAATCCACCCTCCGCCGGTCCCAAATGCTTTCGTCCATGCGCTCTGGTTCATGAAACTGACTCCGTATCTGGCGCTCAAGCATGAGGCGGCTCAGGGCTATACCTGCTCCGGTAACCGCCCGCGACTCCCCCATTCGGCGCGCCAATGGAGGGAACTTCTGGCCGACTAGCAAAGCAGGTGACAATAGTATCAACTTCCGGATGTCTTCCGGATAGGACAGCGTATATGCTGAAGCAAGGATCCCCCCGAATGAATGTCCAAGAAGGACTAAGGGATTGAGATCGAGCTGATCGATGAATGATGCCAGCCATTCGATGAGGTGACCCAGTGAATAGGGTTCCGTATTTTCGCTCAAGCCAAAGCCCGGGATGTCTGGAGCAACCAGGTAATAGACATCGGATAGGCCGTACATCAGCTCCCGGAAACTATCCCCGGAGGTAGACATGCCGTGTAGAAGTAGCAGTGGTTTCGCACCGGCTTCACCGGCGTGATGGAAATTTGTTTCGACGCCCAGTGCATCCACACGACGCTGGGGTAATTCCCTCATGTTATCCCTGACAAGTGTATTCTCTCGTCCATCGTTTCTCAACCGTCGAACAATCCGGGTACCTTATCCACCGAACGCGCATAACGAACAGAGTTACGGATCGCTTCCGCTACCATTTCCGCGGCAATGTTTGCGACAAGATCAAAATGAACGTCTACGGAACAAGTTGCCAATGCGTAGGTCGTGTCGCCGTCCAAACTCGTGTGAGTGGGTCGCACCGCGATGGCCATGCCATCGTGAGCCCTCTGGGCTAGACGATTGGCCTCCACCTTATTCAACCTGGCATTTGTACCGACGACAACCAAGGTGGTGTTATCACCACGATTTAGAGTCGGGTCTACCGGGAATCGACGGAATGGATCTTGATTTGCTAGCCACTGGCCATCCTCTGACCGGGCGCCTGCGAGTACAGTTCCATCTTTTTCTATGATATCTCCGATGCAGTTCGTCACGGCCGCGGCAAAAACGATGAGTTCTGCCGCTGTTACCTTGGCCAGACCGAAACCACCCTTCATCATGGTCGTGAATCCACTCCATTTTCCGACGGATGCACCTGTTCCGGCGCCGACATTGCCTTGCGCGGGATCGGCCTCATTCGCTGCGAGACATGCTTCGTAGCCCAGGCTAGCACCAGGCGGTTTCTTGCCAGCACCCAACAGCAAGTCGTTGATCACCGAGGCGGAGACAATAGGCACCGGTCGGACGATGGTTGGATGGCCGATTTTCCTCTCGGCCAGAAAGTTCACGACACCGTCAGCGGCTGCAAGACCAAAGGCGGCGCCACCGGTAAGCAGTACGGCGTTAATTGTTGTGACCGACTTGTAAGGGGACAGAATCTCCGTTTCCCGGCTCCCAGGAGCAGGGCCACGAACGTCAATTCCGCCGATCGTTCCGGGTGGACAGAGGAACACACTGCATCCAGTCTTGTTTTCCTCATCTGTGGCGTGGCCGATCGATAGGCCCGCAAGATTATTCATATCGCACAATCCCACATTGATGGTCTTCCGGCAAAGTCACCTTTCTTTAGATTCATTGATGGCAGGCGTCTCCCAGGAATCATATTTATGCTTGTTATAAGATACGTAAAAAAACCACCCGGTCTGGGTGGTAAATAATATCTGTACGCCCGGAGAGATTCGAACTCCCAACCACCTGGTTCGAAGCCAGGTACTCTATCCATTGAGCTACGGGCGCATATTCTGGCAGTGCAGAGAAATTGTCTTGCATGACCTGAAGGGGCGAGTGATGGGATTCGAACCCACGATCTTCTGGGCCACAACCAGACGTGTTAACCTCTACACCACACCCGCCATAACTGAGAAGATGCTATCATAAGTGCCACCTCTGGGCAAGTCCCTGACAGCTCCCAATAGCCCATTACTACAGAGGAAATTCATCGTCGCCGTCGCCGGTTTCCGTTCCCGTAAAGATCGGCTACAATCAGCCCATGCAAGAAGGCGGAGATGTTTTAAACGGTCGATATAGGCTGATCCGGCGAGCTGGAGCAGGAGGAATGTCGACCGTATATAAGGGCCAAGATTTGCTCTTGGGTCGCATAGTCGCGATCAAGATTCTGCACGAAAGCATGACAGGCGACGAGGAGTTTCTCAAACGTTTCCAGCAGGAGGCTCACAAGGCCGCGAACCTTTCCCATCCGAATATCGTGACGGTTCACGACATTGGGCAAGATGAACGTCGTTATTACATCATCATGGAGTACGTCGAAGGATGGACATTGAAGGACATCATTCGACAGCATGTTAAGACGACCAAACAACCCATCTCGCTGGAACGAACGCTCAATTTGGCCATACAGATATGCTCAGGCGTAGGCTACGCGCACCGAGCGGGCCTGGTGCATTGCGACGTAAAATCACAGAATGTGCTGGTAGCACGGGATGAAACCGTAAAGGTAACCGATTTCGGAATTGCCCGAGCGTTGAGCGAAACAAGCCTTCATCGGGGAGACTTGGTATGGGGATCACCTCAATACTTCTCACCTGAACAGGCTTCAGGTGAGAATGCGACGCCCGCCTCTGATGTTTACAGTATTGGCGTCATTCTATTTGAGATGTTAACCGGCCGGTTGCCCTTCGTAGCAGACTCACACACGGCTTTGGCCGTCAAACATATGAGGGACGCACCTCCCCACGTATCTGAATTAAATCCACGTGTTCCGGATCAGCTAGACCAGATAGTGGATAAAGTATTATCGAAAGAACCCGCCGGTCGTTACAGGACCGCGGAGCAACTTGGCCGCGTTCTAAACACTTACCGGCTTAGCAGCGTTGAAGAAACCGGTCCGGTCGAAGCGATTAGTCCAAGCAACCTTGAGGTAGAGGAGATGGTGACCGCGGCCCATGTCATTGAGAGCCAGGATACGGAGCCACCACAAGTAATCGCCAGCAGTGAAAACAAGGCTGGTACTCCTCTGGTGGTTGGCGGAGAACAAGATATGGCTGCGGATCTGTACCTGCCAGTACCTGAGGAAGGACCCGGTATGGACCGGACGGCCGTGATTCTGGCCATTATTGCGCTGGTCAGCCTCCTCGGTTTGATCCCACTTTGGTATCTAGTTTTCCAGCAGTATACAGGTTAGCGGTCGATGTGAGATGTTTTCGGCTCACACCTAACAGCTTCACCCCTTTAGCCACTACCCTCCCTTTCTGCTATACTGTACATGTCGATATGGCGTAAGAAACTAAACGGCGAGTGACGTCGATCGCTTCGATGTATGGTAATTGAACGCTATGCGTTCC
Organism: Promineifilaceae bacterium (SeqCode); assembly: GCA_049650305.1. Taxonomy (GTDB): domain Bacteria; phylum Chloroflexota; class Anaerolineae; order Promineifilales; family Promineifilaceae; genus UBA11865. Next base: position 15,925 of record JBARZW010000175.1, on the reverse strand, counting down.
CGGAGACCACGGGGTGAATTCAACAAGAATCACAAGATGGTTCGTCTACATTCTAATCACGGTGGCCATAATAGCGATATTGTGGAGCTATAGCTCCAGTGGTCCAGATGAGGAAGAACTGGCAATTAGCATATTGGCTCAGCAGATTAAAGATGGCGAGGTAGCTGAGCTTGCGGTAGCAAGCGATGGTCGTGAAGTTACGGTTAATTACAAGAACGAAAACAGGCCGACCGCTCGAACCCAGATAAGTGATGTAACCTCTTTAGAAGAGCTCCTTGCGACATACGGCATTTCGGAAGGGAACCTCAGTAATAACAACGCAACCATAAAATACGAACGACCAAGCCAGTGGGGTAGCTGGCTCAACTTACTGGGTATATTCTTACCGGCACTGCTGATCATCGGTTTTATCTATATCATCCTCCGTCAGGCACAGGGTTCAAATAACCAGGCCATGTCCTTTGGCAAGAGTAAAGCCAGGATGTTCACGGGAGATCATCCAACGGTCAGTTTTGATGATGTTGCCGGTTGCGATGAAGCCAAGGAAGAACTTCAGGAGATCGTCGAATTCTTACGAGCGCCGGATAAATTCATTGGTTTTGGAGCTCGCATACCCAAGGGTGTATTGCTATTGGGTAGTCCGGGAACCGGTAAAACCCTAATGGCCAAAGCCGTTTCAGGGGAAGCAGGTGTACCGTTCTTCAGCATTGCTGGCTCGGAATTCGTTGAAATGTTCGTCGGTGTTGGAGCAAGCAGGGTTCGGGATTTATTTGAACAGGCAAAGAAACATAGTCCCTGTATCATCTTTATCGACGAGATCGATGCCGTCGGCAGGCAGCGCGGAGCGGGGCTCGGCGGATCTCACGACGAACGCGAACAGACATTGAACCAGATCCTCGTTGAAATGGACGGATTTGGCACCGACATGCATATCATCATTTTGGCTGCGACAAATCGTCCGGATATCCTTGATCCGGCGCTTATGCGCCCTGGTCGATTTGACCGCAGGGTTGTGATAGATAGGCCGGATATCAGGGGGCGTGAAGAGATTTTCCGCATCCATATTCGAGGCAAACCGTTAGCATCCAATGTGGATCTCACGATGCTGGCCAGAGCGACGCCAGGTTTTGTGGGTGCTGATATTGAGAATACGGTTAACGAAGCGGCCTTATTGGCTGCTCGCCGCGATAAGAAAGTGATCGGCATGGATGAGTTTCAGGAAGCCATCGAACGCGTTCAGTTGGGACCTGAACGCAAGAGCCGTATTATGACCGATGAAGAAAAGGAGTTAACTGCCTACCACGAAGCCGGCCACGCGCTCGTTAGCCATTACCTTCCCCACGCCCAGGCTATTCGAAAAATAACCATTATTCCGCGAGGTATGGCCGGAGGCGTTACCTGGTACCTTGAGGATGATTCCTTCTTCTACAGTCGTTCGAAGTTCAAGGCACTCATTGCCACAGCCCTTGGCGGAAGAGTTGCAGAGGAAATCGTGTTTGGTGAAATTACTACTGGCGCAAGCAACGATCTTCAGCAAGTGACGAAGATGGCCCGCTCGATGGTTACCCAGTATGGGATGAGCGATGAGATGGGACCGCGGGTCTACGGCGATAGGAAGGAGCTGATATTCCTTGGACGAGAAATTAGTGAACAAAGGGATTACTCCGATGCCATTGCCGAACAGATAGATGGCGAGGTAAGAGATATTATCGATTCAGAGCACGCGCGCGCCGCTAAGATCCTGACTGAAAACCGCGATAAGCTGGATCTTATTGCCAACAAGCTGCTGGAAATAGAAACACTAGAGGCTGATGATTTTGTGGCATTGATAGAAGGAACCGATCCCCCAACTTCCCCACCAAGCGTCGACAAGCCACCAGATTCTTCGCCGCAGGGGGTTGGCGAGCAAGTCACATGGGAACCACCGTCTTCGTTAGACTTACCGCCCGCACCTGCTCCTGCCTGATCTACGTGACGAGTGTGCTAGGTCTGCAACGGAGCCTGGAGTAAGGTGTGGCTGTGGGTCACACACTTTCACCCACACGAACCAGCCAAGATTGAACAATGATTGACAGTCCGCAGGATGTACTCGCCCTCATTAATGATGTCCTACAAGCTGCGATAGTCATATTTGGCGTCGCTGTAGTCCTCTATAATCTCCGGCATGTCGTTCGCGATAGGGTAACAAGAGCCTTCAATTCACTGCTTCTATTTGTCGTCATCGTCTACTTCACTGAATTGATGGCAACTCGAGCGGCCATCCCCTTATCTTCAGACAAGTGGTTGCGACTCGAGTGGATCGGCATCGCTATGGTGCCGGCGGCTCTATTCCATCTGGCTGATGCTCTTCTGGTGACGACTGGGGACGTTTCGAAGCGACGCCGGTTATTGGTCCGTGTTTGGTATTTGCTCGGAATCGCCATATTCGCCGTAGCTTTGTTCTCAGAGCTTCTCGTTACCGGATTAGAACTCGCCACACATGCACCCCACCTGGAATCTGGCTCCTTATTTCCGATTTTCTTCGTCTACTTCTGGTTGTTAAGCGCCATAAGCATCAACAATGTTTGGCGTGCTCGTGAAAGGTGCATCACCTACACGACGCGAAAGCGCATGACGGTTATCTTCGCCACCTCCCTTGCTGCACCGATAGCTGTGTTCCCCTACCTCCTATTGAGCAGCGATCGTCGACCGGAAAATTCCATTGCTTTCTGGCTGCTTTTGATTGCCGGAAACATAGTAATTAGCATGATGTTCGCTTTCTTGACCTATTACATCGCTTACTTCGGTGCAAGCTCTCCCGACAGAGTTGTGCGAGTGCGATTGTTTAAGTATATGGCCCGCGTTCCACTAGCAGCGATGATCGTCCTAGTAGTCTATGTCCTCGTAATCCGGGCGGGATCCATATTAGGGCTTGCTGTCGAGACAGCGGTTGCCATATCCGTAGTAGCTACGGTGATTCTTGTCGAGTGGGCTCTCCATGTTTTCAAGAAGCCTTTAGAGCGCTTCTTTCAATTAACTGATGAACCTGAAGTTAGATTAATCCAGCAATTAAGTGAACGCGTTCTGACCACTCGTGATATGCACCAATTCCTCGATAGCGTCTTGGCAGCGACCTGTGAAGTCATCAGAACGCCGACAGCATTCGTCGCCACAATTACACCACAAGGGCCAAGACTTGAGTCGATCATCGGACCTCTTGAAAATGAAAATAATCACTGGGCAGAAAAGGACCTCAGACAACTGGCCGATCGAAACAGTAACGGCTTAGTCGCTGAAAATGACCTCGAAATGGTCGGTGGCTTTTTACTTTGGCAGGATTTTTGGATTCGTCCACTTCGTAGCGGAGTTGATGACACAGTACTCGGAATCTTTGGTATAAGGGCCAGATCAAGTGAGCCAGACTTAAGCGACGTCGAGCAAGAAGCCTTCGACCGGCTTCTCGCCCAAGCGACCGAGGCTCTAGAGGATAGGATCCTTCAACTGGAAGTGTTCGCAGCCGTCGAGGGGCTCTTGCCTGAGGTTACTTCGCTTCAACAACGGCGAAGCCAAGCAACCTTCGGGGGTACGCCCCTACTCACAGCTCCCGAATCGTCGGCCGAGAGAATAACGGCCGATCCTCAGTTTAATAATATGGTCTGGGATGCCCTAAGCCATTACTGGGGAGGACCTAAACTCTCGCAAAGTCCGCTGATGCGCCTCCAGATCGTAGAGCGGGCGATGGGAGGATATGAAGGGAATTCGACCAAAGCTTTACGAGCCATCTTGACCGAAGCTGTGGAACAGCAGCGACCGGTTGGTGAACGTAATATGACGACGGCCGAGTGGATTTTGTACAATATTTTGGAGCTGAAATTCCTGCAAGGCCTGCGTGTCCGCGATGTAGCCAGACGTCTGGCAATGAGCGAATCAGACCTCTACCGGAAGCAGCGGGTGGCGATTGAGAGCGTTGCTCAGACGATTTCGGTGATGGAAGACGATGTTGTCTCCCAGTCTGACGAGCCTGATCCAGAACCATCTGACGGACAAGCCGTAACTCAAGCCTCTGATGAGCAGGCAGAACCTTCCCCTGGGTAAACTGCCAGCTCCGCTGCTGGCCCAGCTGTTGGAAGCCACCCCCATTCGCGATTCACAGGTGCTGATGGGACCGGGCGTTGGCCTGGATTGTGCCATCGTCGAAGTTGGAGAAAAACTCCTCGTCCTGAAATCGGACCCAATAACTTTCACCACAGAGGATATCGGTTGGTACCTGGTCCAGATTAATGCGAATGATATCGCCACAACTGGGGGTCAACCACGGTGGTTACTGGTTACGCTGCTCCTCCCCGATGGCAAGACTACTGAAGAGTCGGCATCCAAAATCTTCAGACAGGTTGTGGAAGCGGCGGAGCAAATCGGGGTGACGGTCATAGGCGGGCACACCGAGATCACATACGGCCTCGACAGGCCATTGGCCATGGGCACGCTAATCGGAGAGGTTGAGAGGAGCAAGTTAGTAACACCACGTGGAGCAAGGCCAGGCCACAGGCTCTTGTTCACCAAGGGAATGGCTGTCGAGACAACGGCTATTGCAGCTCGAGAATTCTCAGAAAGGTTAGCCCCCTTTCTTGATGAGATGGAGCTAGCGACAGCGGCCGATTATCTCAGAAATCCGGGAATTAGCGTGCTGCTCGACGCCCAAGTCGCCTTAGGCGCCGGTGAGGTCTCGGCGATGCACGATCCCACGGAGGGTGGTTTGGCGGCTGCCTTATGGGAGCTGGCTGAGGCTTGTGGGTATTCACTCGTCATCGACCGCGCTTCCATCCCTATCTCAACCCTGTCCAATAAGATCTGTCTGACCCTTGGCATCGATCCGATCGCGACTATAAGTTCGGGCTCGCTTCTCCTGACAGCTCCTCTGCCTGATAGCGACAAGATAAAGAACGCCCTTCAGGATGCTGGCATCCAATGTGCGGAAATCGGCCGGCTAGAAGTTGGCCCACCCGTGGTATGGCTTGAAGAAGAGCAAGGTCGGACTAAACTATCTCGGCCCGAGAGAGACGAGATTGCCAGGCTCTTTGAACTCTAGGGCTTCTCCAGCCCATGAAGGTGGAGAAAATCGCTGTCTGCGAGAATCTCGATTGTCCTTCCTTCTCTTACAATTCGACCACCATCCATCACGACTAGCTGTCGAAAAAGCTCAGAGACCATGGCCATATCATGAGTAGAGACCAACATGGTCATATCGAGATCTCGCAGCAAAGTGATCAGATTTCGTCTCGCTCGGGGATCTAGACCAGCCGTCGGTTCGTCAAGGACCAATATCTCTGGATTCATTGATAAAACTGTAGCGATGGAGATTCGTTTTTTTTCTCCGATACTCAGGTGAAAAGGAACACGATTCACGTAATCCTGCATCTCGACCACGGCCAGGGCATCGGCCACCCGTTTTCGTACTTCGTCTTCGGCAAAACCAAGGTGAATTGGTCCAAAGGCCACATCATCAAATACTGTTGGAGAAAACAACTGGTCATCGGGATCTTGAAAGACCAGGCCTACCGCCGCCCTAATGGCCCCAATACTATCATCTCCCACTTCCAAACCGGATACATGGACGCTTCCTTCACCTCTCAAAACACCATTTAAATGTAGCAACAACGTTGATTTTCCTGCTCCGTTCGGGCCAACGAGAGCTGTTTTCTGTCCTGGAGCCACCGACAGGGTAACACCGTTGAGTGCCTGACGGCCATCAGGGTACGAAAAGGATAGGTCTGTTACGTCTATTGCGTGATGCATCTCATCGTTCCATCATGTTTTTTACAAGAAATGAGCGACCAGAATGACGATCACCGCTGCAATAGCCGCGACCAGTATTGACCAGTAATCCCTTGATCTCAACTCAAAACGCGTCAATGTTTTAACCTCTCCTGAATATCCTCGAGCAAGCATAGCGTTGTATATTCTCTCACTCCTCTCCATCGAGCGTATCATAAGACTACCGACCATCCATCCAGTCACACGAGCCCGCCAAAGCAGACTCCCGCCTCCTCTGCCGCCTAACGATGTAGCGCTTCGCGCCCGCCGAGCCGTCCGTAATCTGGATGCTTCACTCCTCAAAACATCCAAGTACCGATAGGTGAAGCCGGCAACCGAAACAAGAATTGACGGCATATGTAATCCTTGCAGCCCCCACATCAAGTCGGTGAATTTGGTCAGTATAACGAGCAATATCGCTGCCTGAACGGAGATCCAGGACCTTGTCACAAGGCTGGCGAACCTAATCGCCCCTTCGACGCTAATGTCGATTCCGAACATCGGGAGAGTCAGCAGTGTCTCTCCAGGGATTGAGAAGAGCAGCGTTACCGCCGCAAGGGCAAAAGGCAGCGCGATCACCGAGCGCCTAACCAAGTAAGCAGGACTACAACCAGAAAGGGAAGCACTTATTAATAAGGCTATCAGCAGCAAACCGTAAAGCAGAAATTCTCCTGGAGGTAGTAGACTCAATGTCAGAATGAATCCACAGGCAAGGAGGATTTTCGATCTGGGATCTAGTGAGGCAAGCCCAGAGTGGCTAACAGTTTGTGAAGAGTTCAGATCGGTATTGATAGTTTCTGTCACTGGCGCTTACCGGGGATCTTTGTCTGGAGCCACTTTCGAGAGTCTTGGCTAGTCCCCTGTGGCTGATATTCGACTGCTTTCCCCAGAAGCAACTCTGCGGGATTGCCGGTGGCGAACTAGCCGGCCTGTAAGCAGGATGATCATAGAGGTAAGGATCGCTCCGCCGATAATTACGATAACGCCTCCGATATTACCTTCGATGCCCGGAAGCGTGTAATCCGGTAAAAAGCGAAGAACTGGATCGACAGCGCGATCGGCGAAACCATAATCTAAGGCCACACGCTCCAGACCGTCTGGCAAAGTTGATGAGACCACCGAGAAAGTTGCCACTGCCAAGGTGATTATCAACCCAAACGCAAGGATATAAGCTGTTCGAAAATCGCTTGTTTCCTGGTCATGATGCAGGATCGCCGGTCGAGCCTTGGCGATTAGGATCACCGCCGCGCCGGTGATGAGAGCCTCGCCCAGTCCGATTATTGCATGAATACCCGCCATCGCAGGCACTGCAGCTAACAAACCCGGATCGGAAGCCGCAAGCTCTACCCCAGTAGCGGTCGCGCTAAGAACAACGGAGATCCAGGCTGCTACCATCGTGGAGATGATAAGGTTTTTTCGAGCGGTACCAAGAATTCTCCTGAGCAGACCGAAAGTTAGCGCGCCTGTTAAGACTGCTAAGATTGCCATGTTGACAATATTCCAACCAATCGCCAGCAATCCGCCATCTTGAAACAATAACGCTTGGAGACCAGCAACCACCGTCATCACTAATACTGCCGGCCAGGGTCCTACAACGATCGCAACAAGCGCGCCGCCAAGCAAGTGACCGCTCGTCCCGCCGAGAACAGGGAAATTAATCGATTGCGCTGCGAATACAAACGCAGCCATGACGCCAAGCATCGGTATCTGTCTCTCGCCAAGCAGGTCGCGTGTCTGACGCAACGTATAAGCGAGAACAATAAGCGCGATCAGTAATCCAAGCAGGGCCACCGGTACGCTTAGAAAGCCATCTGGAATGTGTAGGGCTACGACATTGAGAAATATCGGTAAGCGCATCATCATCAGTTCCTCTGAAAGCATGCTTCGCACTTGCCCTGTAATGATAAGTGGGTTGCGTCGACTATGAAGCCATGGGCCTCATTAATTCGCTCTGAAAATGGGACAAACAACTCGTGGGAGAATTCCACATCGACGCCACACAGCCTGCATATCAGGTGGTGATGGGGTTGAGGTCCCGATATCTCGTATCGTAAGTGGCCACCATTTGAAAAAACGGCATCAATTACCTTCAGCTCTTGCAACAATCTGAGAGTTCGGTAGACAGTCGTTCGATTCACTGCCTCGGATGATCGACGGACGATTTCAAATATCTGCTCTGGGGTGGCATGCCCACCTGCCTCGCAGACCGCATCGAGAACTAATTGTCGTTGCATCGTCATCCTGTACCCTTCACGCCGTAAAAGGTCAGCCAGGTTGAGAGAGTTGTGACTCAAGTGCTATTCCTTGCTATTGCAACTATTTGCATTTGCATATGATACTGTACAAATACCGGACAGGCAAGGATCAGCTAACTAGAAACAGGGGCTCCCGATTGTGCTGAGGATCGCTCTTAGATCGTCGATTGAATAATATTTGACTACTAATCGGCTTCGATTATGTCCGTGCGCTCCTGGGTCTCTGCCAGTTTATCCGACTTCCTAATCGGCGAAAGCACGGTTTCGCGCAACATGGCATCGAGCATAGTACTTCTACGTTTGACAATGATAACTGGGCAGTTAGCCCCCTCTGCAACCCTTTGGGCGACATTCCCCATGAGCAGGTTTCGGAACCTCGGCTCTTTGGTCGCTCCGATAACAATCATGTCGGCCGTCTTAGAAGCCTCGATAATGCCTTCATACGGGTTTTCGGCGTGAATCACTTGCTGAGCGAAGTCGAAATCGACTCCTTGGAGGGCACGGCGAAAGGCACTTTGGGCCCGCGCTTGGGCCTGAACGGGACGGATACCAGGTACGGCGATGTAGATCAAGACAACCGTCGTATCCTCTGACGTATTCCTGGCTATCGCAACTGCCGTTGTAGCCGCTAGCCGGCTATTACGACCACCTGCGATAGGCACAAGGATTCTCTCTAATTTATTGTATGGGCGGTATCGAACAATGGCGATGTCGGCTGGCGGGTTGGCTACAATCCGATCGATGACAGAGCCAAAGAGCTGTTCGTTCGCACCGGATGAGCCTGGCCAACCGAAAAGTAACAAATCACTGCTATTTTCAGCGGTCGTCTTCAGTATCGCTTCGGGAATACTACGTCCAAGTCGGATCATCGTATGCACCGGAACATTCTGCTCCTTCGCCGCTTCGATTACTTTCTGAAGCGGAGGTCTCCCCTCGGTAAGGAAATGGCGCCCATCTGAAAGACTGAGCTGTCTAGGTACCTTAACGACATGGAGGGCGAAGACACCACCGTTGTGCTCTTTCGCCAGCGCGCTTCCCAGTCGACCGAGTTCAGCGGCTTGACCCTCGTCCGCAACGGGGACGAGGACAGAATAGTCGACCGACACCAATGCCTCCTCCATGAGTACTTCTTTCGGCCGATCCTCCTCTTCCTTGCCTCGAAAATACCCCCAATAGAACAGCGCGCCCAAAATAATCCAGCCCAAGCTGACCGCGGCGACTCTTAAGCCCAAAGCGTAAGCAAGAAATAGGGCCAAAGCTATGTTGCTTACTATGCCGATGACCGGGGGCCATGGAAATAAAGGAACAAAGAACCCCCGCTCGAGATCTGGGCGTCTACGGCGCAGGGTCATAACCGTTATGTTTACCTGAGCGAACATGAGGAGGAACATAACGTCGGCCGAAGCCGCAACCTCCTCGATCGGCAGTGACACGCCCATTCCGACGATCAATATGGCGGACAGGAAAATGGCCCAATACGGCGTATGCATACGCGGGTGAATACGACTAAAGACCTTAGGCAGGTTGTGATCCCTACCCATGGCGAAGGACACTCGAGAGGAGGAGTAGATAGTAGCATTCAGGGCCGACATGGTTGAGGCCAAGCCGCTAATAAGGATGAGAATCCCTCCAGCGGGCATAAATTGTTCTGCGGCCCGAACGATGGCAATTTCCTTCTCTCCAGCCAAGTAATCCCATACATTGAAGCCTTCTGGGGGAATAACTGCCCCTATAGCCACAATAGCGACGAGGACATAAATGATGACAACGATGACAATAGAGATGAATATCGCCCGTGGTATATTGCGCATCGGGTCGATGACTTCCTCCCCACTCTGGGCGATGATCTCGTACCCCTCAAAGGCTATGAACGTGAGGCCCATCGCGACGAACACACCACCCAGATTATTAGGGAATAAGTCTTCCTTAAAAACATCCAGCGAACCCGGTCGCTCGATCATCGTGTATATACCGAACCCGACGAATACCAATAAGATGACGATCTTGGCGATTGTTACGACATTACCAATAGCGCCCGTCTCGCTGGCGCCACGGAAATTGATGTAAGAAAAAAGGGCGACGATGAGGATCATGAACAAGAGTGTCATCTGGAGCTCGGTCAGACCAAACGTTGGGAGTCCGGCCAGATGCCAAATCTCGACCGCGAATCGTCCAAATCCCAGGCCGTATAGCGAGCATGCCACGGCGTGTGCAAACCAACTCATCCAGCCGGCCATAAAACCCTGGGTACCTCCCATTCCTTCCTTTACCCAAAGGTAACCTCCGCCTGCTTCTGGGAAACTGGAGCCTAATTCTGCGTATGACAGGGCAGTAAAAGTCGTCACGATGCCATTCATTAGGAAGGCTATCACCAGGGCTGGACCCGCCTTGCCTGCGGCAATTCCGGTTAATACAAAAATACCGGCGCCTATCATGGCGCCAACCCCGATCATCGTGATGTCGAGAAGGCCCAGGCTTCGACTAAGCGTAATGTCGGAGTCAATGGAATGGTTACTCATGGTTCCTCCTTAAAATGTGGCGATCTGATTCTACAGGAAACAGGTATGAACGTGAAATATTCTCGATTATTGATGCTGGAAGCCAGAAAATGCCTGTGCTAAACTAGCTCAGCAGGATCGCCGCACTGGAAATTGATGACCGTGATACAATCTAGGTATGGCTACTAACCATAATGGAGATGGCAGAAAATGAAATCTATATTGGACCGATTACAGATCAAGGAAATAAACGCCGGAGTCTCAACAGGACAAGACCATTGGATTAGCGATCCCAACGGGAGCAAACTTGCCTCATACAACCCGACTACTGGCGAATTATTGGCCGAGGTTATCCAGGCCACACCCGAAAGCTACAACAAGGTGGTTGACCAGGCTGCCACAGCGTTCCGCTCATGGCAAAGTACTCCAGCGCCTATCAGGGGGCAGGTTATCCGTGATCTCGGAAACGCTCTTCGTGAATCAAAAGAGCCTTTAGGCGACCTGGTCTCCCTCGAAATGGGAAAGATCAGGGTCGAAGGCCAGGGTGAAGTTCAAGAAATGATTGACATCTGTGACTTTGCCGTTGGACTCTCTCGCCAACTTTATGGATTAACGATGCATTCAGAGCGACCCGGACACAGGATGTATGAACAATGGCATCCCCTTGGACCGGTCGGAGTCATAAGCGCATTCAATTTCCCAGTCGCAGTCTGGTCCTGGAACGCTGCCCTAGCCGTAGTCTGTGGCGATCCCGTAGTATGGAAACCGTCCCAGTTCGCGCCGCTTTCTGCCATTGCCGTTCAACATATCTGCAACAGGGTCGTGGCGGACTATGGCCTTGATGGCATATTCAACCTCGTCGTTGGAAAGGGCAGCCAGATCGGCGACCTACTTCTTACGGATGGCAGGCTACCACTGATTTCATTTACCGGTTCAACAATGATCGGCCGGCACGTTGCTCAAACTGTTGCCGGGCGGTTTGGTCGAACGATCCTTGAGTGCGGCGGCAATAATGCCATTATCGTCGCAGCAGACGCTGATCTAGATCTTGCAACCCGGGCCATCTTGTTCGCTGCTGTCGGAACAGCGGGCCAGAGATGTACCACTACGCGAAGAGTGATCGCCGACCGGCGAATCGCTCCAGAATTGACGAATCGACTTCTCCAGGCCTATAGCCAAGTTACTATCGGTGATCCGCTTGAAGAGGGTACCCTGATGGGTCCCCTGGTTTCCCCAGAGGCAGTGGATGAGATGTTCGAGGCACTTGAACGGGCGGTCGAAGATGGTGGAGAGGTATTGACTGGCGGCAATAGGAGACCAGACCTCGGTGATAACTTCGTCGAACCGACCATCGTCAGCATGCCCAAGCAGAGTGAAATCGTGCAGGAGGAAACTTTCGCCCCTATATTATACCTTCTGGAGTTCGACAAAATAGAGGAGGCGATTGACATGCAAAATGGTGTGCCCCAAGGGCTTTCAAGCGCTATTTTCACCGATTCCATGAGGACGGCGGAAACCTTCCTCTCCACCGGCGGATCCGATTGCGGAATAGCCAATGTAAACATCGGCACCTCGGGCGCCGAGATCGGTGGCGCATTTGGTGGGGAGAAAGAGACTGGCGGCGGCCGGGAATCAGGGTCGGATGCCTGGCGTGCGTACATGCGCCGGCAAACGAATACCATAAACTGGTCAAATGACCTCCCCCTAGCCCAAGGTATTACCTTTGGTGATTTGTAGTAGGCCAGAATACCGGACCAGGCGCGCCAACCGGCCCCGGTTTTGACTGCCGATTACAAGTAATGCATAGTTTGGGTATTGCAGACATGTATGTCTATGCGAAGCGCCCTTCTTCGCGAGCAGACCACTTAGTTGCGCACGGTTCCTAGTCTGAGCAACTCTCCAATTGCAGGCACCTCAGCCACGCAGTTTCAACCTATCTCTCCGCTGTAATCGCCATTAGCTGATCCTTGACAACGGACCGAGAATGACTGTAATATTCTACTAAACTGACCAGTCAGTTTAGAGTTAGCATGCGAGTATTCGCTCATGGCCCATCGACGCAAACCATACGTTTCCGCGCAAATGACTTCTCAAGATATTCCCCTAGCGAAGGAGGTATAAAGCTATGCCAGTATTGTTGCTCGTAACGATTGTCGGAAGTGTATTGATCACCTGGCTACTGCCTAAAGCGTTTAACAGCGACCCGCCGTATGGCGTTGCGGTAGACATTGCTGTCGGGACAATCACGGCCGTGATTTGGGCCGTGCTGGCCTATGAGATCATCTCGCCCGCCATTGGCTTAGATAATCCGGGCAAGTTCATTCTCAGTGTCGGCGATGCCCTCGGATTTGCTGCCGTCATGCTCTGGGTTCTCCGCCGGATAAAACGATAGCGGTAGTTTCTGATGGACCGAAAGGACGAACTTTCAGCTAATCGCCGGCGCCAGATCCACAAGGCAGCTCTGACTTGCTTCGGCCAAAAGGGCTATCACATGGCGACGATGGACGACATCGTAGCCGAAAGTGGACTCAGTAAGGGCACCTTGTATTGGTATTTTCCGAGCAAAAAGGAGCTATTCGCGTCGTTGCTCGATGATGCCATGCAACAATTCGGCGACGAATGGCAGGCCCTGGTTGCCTCACCGGAATTAGGAGCGGTTGAAAAGCTCAAGACGAGTCTCGCATTCTTCAAGACAGAAATGGTGAAGATGTCACCTCTCGTCGATATCCTTCTTGAAGCTTGGTCCTTACTCCGGCATGATGAAGACATTGAGAAGCGTTTGCGGGATTTTTATAAACCGTTCGTGGTCTTGATGACCGGGATCATAGAGGATGGGATCACCGAGGGTGTATTCGACGTCGATTCGCCCCAAGAATATGCGATCGTGATCGTCACCCTTTTTGACGGGATTCTCTTGGCGATCTCTACCGGTCTCGACCTTGGAGATTGGAACCAAATCCTTGATTCGGCCGAGACGATGGTCCTAAGAGCGTTAGGTGTGAGGAGCGAATCGCTTGCCTGAGCAGATCGCAATAAGGACTCGAGAACTTTCAAGATCTTTCAAAGGAAAGGTCGCCGTAGAAGATCTCAATCTGAAGATCAAAACTGGAGAAATATTCGGATTAGTCGGTCCGGATGGCTCTGGTAAGACAACGACTATCCGCCTGCTGACAGCCATAATGGATCCGTCTGAAGGAGAAGCGAGCGTAGCCGGTTTCGATACGGTGAGGCAACCCGAACAGATTAAGCGGCGCATCGGATACATGGCCCAGCGATTCAACCTCTATCGAGATTTATCGGTCCTGGAAAACTTGAATTTCTATGCCGATGTATTTGAGGTCAGTGGGGCGGAGCGAGCGGAGCGCATCGACAGGTTATTGCGATTCGCGAGGTTGGGCGAGTTCAAGGACAGACGGGCCGCCTATTTATCTGGAGGGATGCAAAAAAAACTTGCCTTGGCCTGCACGCTGATTCATACGCCAGAGATCATCTTTCTGGACGAACCCACCACGGGCGTCGATCCCGTATCCCGGCGGGAGTTTTGGGACATTCTCACCAGCTTGCATTTGCAGGGAATAACGCTTGTCATTAGCACCCCATATATGGATGAGGCCGAACGTTGCTCGCGGATTGGATTACTGCATGCCGGCCGAATGCTGTTGTGCGCTACGCCGGACGAGATCAAGCAAAAGGTATCTGGTGAAATAGTCGCTATATGGCCATCAGATCTGTTCCGGGCGCGTGAATTGCTCGAGAATCTCGACTCGGTCATACAGGTCCAAACCTATGGCCGGCAGCTGCGGCTGGTAACCAGAGATTCAGCCAAGACCGCGGCCGAAGCCCGGCAAATACTTGAGGAAAACGACATAAGAATTTTGGACATCCGACATACCCAGCCGCGAATGGAAGAAGCTTTCATCTCCTTAATTGGTCAGGCCGTCGAGGAAACTTCCCAGTGAGCCTTCGTCGTATCTTGTCTGTCATCAGAAAAGAATGGTGGCATATCACTCGTGATGTCACGTCTTTTGTGTTGCTTCTGCTCTCGCCCGTCCTTGTGCTGGTTACGATGGGGTATGCGTTCTCCGTAGATATCGAAGATGTAACCGTAGCGGTTCTAGATCAGGACATGAGCCCATTGTCACGAGAGTATATAAGTCACCTGAGCAGTACGGATGCCCTCCGCTTCGATGAGTGGCCAGGCGACATGGCCGAAGTGGAAGCGATTTTGATGCGCGGCGATGCGAAGGCGGTTGTCGTCATCCCATCGGGTTTTGAAGCAGACTTCACACGGGGGACCGGGGCAGATTTACAGGTATTGGTCGATGGCACCGATCCAAATACGGCCGGTCACGCGATTCGCCATATTACTTCCCATTCCCAACAGTTTACCCAAGAGAAGATCGAGAACCAGCTTCTGCGTATTGGTGTGGGGGGCGGGATTCTCGAGCCGGTAGAACTGCGTATCCGCGCCTGGTATAACCCATCTCTCCGCTATACAGTTTCGATGATCCCTGCCCTGGTCGGCGTAGTCCTTGCGGTCCCAGCCATGGCTGCGTCGCTTGCGCTGGCTCGGGAACGGGAGTGGGGAACGCTAGAAGGCCTCATCGCCACGCCGATCCGTCGTTCAGAATTAATAATCGGGAAGTTAATTCCATATCTTCTCGCGGGCTTACTCAGTGTCCCGTTATGCATCGCAACGGCGGTATATGGTTATAACGTCCCCTTCCAAGGCAATTTGGCTCTTTATATGGCGCTCGCTGTAATTTTCCTGTTCGCAACGATGAGCATAGCGCTTTTTTTATCGGTCTTCGTAAAAAGCCAGCAGGCAGCGATCATGGGATCGATGATGATATTTTTATTCTCTGGCTTCTTTATGTCCGGGCTACTGATTCCTTTTAGTCTGATGGGTCCGATAATAAAGCTTGAAGCCTTTATGATGCCTACAACTCACTTCGTGATAATAAGCAGGGGTATCTTCACAAAAGGAGCCAGTTTAGGACAACTGCAGGGATACGTTCTTGCCCTGGTGGGAATCGGTGCCCTGTTTTTAACTCTCACTGTTCTAATGTTCAAGAAGAAATTATAGAGATGAAAGCCCCCCGAAATCGATTGTCAGGGCCTTGCTGAACATGCTTAACAGAATCTGGAACCTCGTTCACAAAGAGTTCATTCAGCTTTTCCGCGACAGACTCCTCGCTCCTCTCGTGTTGTTTGGACCGCTGGCCGAATTGCTCCTGATCGCCTGGTCGACATCACAGGGGATTGACCACATGCCGACAGCCGTCTTGGATATGGATAACTCAGAAAGCAGTAGAGCATTGATAATCGCCATGCAGAATTCTGAAACATACGATCCTTATCTGGTTCGTTCGCTGGATGAGA